>JBFXAN010000147.1:0-16458 GCA_050184225.1 Dehalococcoidia bacterium
GCCGAAGAAGGTCGCCCTGGTCGCCTGCATGCATAAGCTGCTCCGCCTCCGCCATGCCATCCTCCGCACCGAAACCCCGTGGCAGCCGCACCTGGAGGTGGCCTAATCAAGACAGTTGCTCACCCCCCGGCCCCCTCTCCCGCCGAAGCGGGAGAAGGGGAGACTCGATCAAGCGAAGACTGTCAGTATCTCCCCCTCGCCCGTCCCGACGGGAGTGGTGATGCCGAGTGCGCCGCACGGTTGCTGGCATCTCCCCCTCGCCCGTCCCGACGGGAGAGGGGTGGCGAGCGGAGCAAGCCGGGGTGAGGGCGAGTCCACCGCGGTCGCTCGCGACAATGCCCCGCTGCCAGTACCATGTCACACAGATCAGCACGGCAACGTGCGCCGGCGACAAATGTTCGTTCCGAGTTCCTGCTTTCTCGTCGCATAAGGCGCGGGAACCAGGAACGTCCAACCGGGAACTCGCGTCATGCAGGCGACGGATTTTGCCACACTTCGTGATCTCATACTCTTCTACGCGGCACAGCGGGGATGGAGCACACAGCGTCACGTCGCCGTGATCTGCGGGTTGGACGAATCGGCGCTCTCCCGGTTCCTCAGCGGCGAACAGGACATCGGCGCCCGGCGAACGCACGCGCTCTTTCAGTCGATCGGCGTGCCGGTCGAGCAGTATGACCTTGCCTATGCCCTGCTCGGACGCGCGCAGGATGGCGCGCGGGAGTTGCGGCATGGACGCCGCGAACCGGCCGGCGTCCCCGTCCGGCCGAATCGGGCGGCCGCGGACGGCTGGCCGGTACTGACACCGGTTTTGCGTCCAGCACCGGCCGTTTCCCTGCCCGGCGATGAAATTCCCGCGGCGGTCGTGATCGCGATCTTTGCGGCACGCGGGTACACGGGCGCGCAGATCGCGGCTTTCTTCGCCGCGTAGCCGTTCGGAGGTGCGGGAGATGGTGCCAGGACAGGCACGCCGGTTCGGACGCCGCCGAATGTTGACGCTCGCGGCCGGGACCGGTCTGCCGATCGTCGCCGGCGCGGCACTGCTCAACTGCAGCAGCCCCTCGCGCACGGAGCCGCCCGCACCCGGTGCCGCCGACCCCAGGCCCGGCGGCATTCTCAAGAGCCTGCTCGACGAAGACCCGGCGACGCTCGACCCGATCACACCCAGCGGCGGCGTCGGCAATCAGCTCGCGGCCTTTGCTTACAGCCGGCTGGTACGCTTTCGTCCCGGCCGCGGCTCCTTCCCCGACGGTATGCTGGAGGGGGATCTCGCCGTCCACTGGGAGCAGCCGGATCACACGACCCTGCTGCTGCGCCTGCGCGACGGTGTCACCTTCGACCAGCGGCCGCCGACCAGCGGACGCGCGCTGACGGCCGAGGATGTGATCGCCGGCTGGCAGGTGATGCTCGACCGCGGCACCTATCGCAGCGACCTCGCCCACGCGGCGGACCCGGGCGCGCCGATCGTGAGCTTCACCGCCGACGGCGACCGAGCGCTGCGCCTGACCCTGGCCGCGCCGGACGCCCAACTGCTGCCCACGCTCGCGAGCCGCTTCGGGCTCTGGGTGCTGCCGCGCGAGGCGTTCGACGGCGGTTTCAGCCCGCAGCAGGAGATGCGTGGCACCGGCCCGTGGCTGTTGGAGCAGCGCCGCCCATCCGTCGGCTTCAGCTTTCGCCGCAACCCCGCCTACTACGGCATGTCCGAGGCGCCACTGCTGGACGGCGTCGAGTTGCCGATCATTGCTGAGACGGCGCAGGCGGAGGCGCAGTTTCGCGCGAAGAACATCCACGGCGGTCCCGCGCTCGGCGGCGGCGCTGTCTCGGCGGCGAATATGCTCGCCGTGCATCGCGATCTGCCCGGCACGCGCATCGATCTGGGACCGCCGCTCGTGCTGGGCCAGACGATCGCGATCGGCTGGCGGGAAGGGTCACCCTTCCGTGACCCGCGCGTCCGGCAGGCGGCATCGATGCTGATCGACCGCGACGCGATGATCGACACCTTCAACAACCTGCCTGCATTTCAGGCCGCCGGCATCCAGATGCGCAGCACCTGGACAACGCCGCTCAGCGCCGGGTTCGGGCCGTACTGGCTGGACCCGCGCGGTGGCGCGTTCGGTCCCAACGCCCGGTTCTTCCAGCACGACATCGCCGAGGCGCAGAAGTTACTCGCCGCCGCCGGCTATGCCGGCGGGTTCGAGACACCGTTCACCTTCATCGGCGGCGCCAACTGGGGGCGCGACTGGCAGAGCCGCGCCGAGGCGCTGATGGCGATGCTCGAACGCGGCGGCATCCGCTGCAAGGCGAACGTCGTCGACTACAACGCCGTTTTCATCCCCCGCTATCTGCGGAGCGGCGGCGACTTCGACGGCCTCGCCATGCAGCGCACGGGCAGCCGCGGCGACCCCGGCCAGTTCTGGAGCATCTTCTTCTCCTCGTCCGGCGCCAGCAGCCAGGTGGGTTCCCAGTTCCCGGAACTGGATGCGCTGATCCTGGCCCAGCGGCGGGAGCTGGACCCCGCCCGCCGGATCGCGATCCACCACGACATCCAGCGCCGCTTCGCCGAGTGGATGCCCGCCATCCCCCAGGGCGGCCACACCCAAGAACCAGCGCTCGCCTGGGACGGCCTGCACGGCCCCGACCAGCACTTCATCTGGCCCGGCGGCGACCTCGGCGCCGAGGCATACCCCGCCTACTGGTTGGACGAGTCGCTCCGCTCTTGATCGGGGAGATTCAGGATCAAGCGACAGCCCTCAAGAGAACTCGGGGCACCGCAACCCGCGTGCCGGTTGTGAACGTAGGTTGTGGTAGGTCTACGATCACGCGACCGTTGCTCACGCCGATCACCGTGACCTCCAGCCACCCATCGACTTCTTCGCCATGCGCCGGTTCACGTTCGATCCGCACCTGTGATCTGTCGACCAGAAGAGAGAGTGCCTGCTGTCCGGGAATTTCGATCTGCACCCCTCGCTCGTGTTTGAACATGCCGGGCGAGACTTTGCACCTGATCAACTCGCGGCCATGGATTGCTTTTGGCATCGGTTTCTCCTGCGCGACGAGAAGCCGATTTCGACCTGAAAGGCTACTCGTTCTGTCACGGTGGGTGGGCAACTTCACCTCACCGAGCGCCGAAACGTTCATCGCCGGGAGATGGCGTAGCGCCAGTACGGCCGGCCGTATCGCTCCAGTTCCGCTTCCAGGTGCATGCCCACCTTTTCGGCGACCCGGCGGGATGCTTCGTTCCCGCGGCGGATGAAGGCGATCAGGCGGGGGATATCTTGCATGTCGAACGCGAATTCGCGGACGGCGGTCGCGGCCTCCGTCGCCAATCCCTGTCCCCAATAGTCGCTGCACAGGTCGTAGCCGAGTTCTGACTCCATCGCACTGCTCACGCCCGTGTGCTCCAGCCCGCAGTCGCCGATCACCAGTCCGTTCGCCTTCAGGACGAGGGTGAACAGGCCGTAGCCGTACCGGTCCTGGTGTTCCAGGTTTCGCCTGACCCACTGCTCCATCTGTGGCCGGTCGAAGGGCTCGCTCTCGAACGCGGCCATGACCTTGGGGTCGCCGAAGGTGCGCAGCAGGTGATCGATGTCACGTTCCACCATCGAGCGGAGCAGCAACCGCGGCGTCTCGATCAGCAGGGCAGGAGGATTCGAAGCCATCGACGACGCCCTGTTTCGCTGTTCAACTCGCCGGTGCGAAGCGCATCGTGCCGGTATCGAACTTGATGTCCAGGTACAGATTGCCGTCACGGAAGACGAAGATGGCGGCATCCTGCAACTGCATCGCGAACCGGTCCCCGAGTGAGCCGGGTGGACATGCGACGCGCGTGCTGGCCAGCGGGCCGATCTCGATCTGACTCCCCGTGACGGTGTAGCTGCCCATGATCCGGTTGCAGTCGGCCCGGCCCGCCAGCCGGCCGTCCGGCTGGAACTCGACCGTATAGCGGCTCGGGTCATCCGGGGTGACGATCTCGTCGTTGTTGAGGATCGTCTGCTGCCACTCCCAGACGATGCCGGTGAGGGACATCGTTGCACCTTCCGCCTCTGACGAGCGCTGCTCGTACTGTACGTCGTGGATCGAGCAGTCGCCGATCATGGCGTCGGTCACGTCCGGTTCCGCGATCCACCCGGCCTCTGGCGCGCTGACCCGATACCAGCCGAACCCTGAGGTCGGTACCGTCTGGCTCCCGAAGGCGCCGGGCTGGGTGAGGACAAATGACTCGGCCCGCAGGCGGGTCAGCGACGGCAGCGGGTCTGATCCTTCATCGGTGACAAGGCGCGCCGGCGTGCCGTTGATCCCGGTGCAGGCCAGCAGGTCGCCGGGGAGCGTGACCAGCGGCGACAGTTGCTCCTGGGTGCCGAACCAGAACTGCCACGCGCCCGACGATGTCCGCCCGAAGAAGGCGACGAAGCTGCCGGGCTCCTCGACGTAGGTCACGCTGAAGCGGGCGATGCCACGTGGCAGCGTGCTCTGCTGCGCCGCATCCGTCACCAGTTCGACACACGGCGTGCCGGTTGCGGCCGGCGCCACGCAGTCCGACTTGGGCACGCCGCCGAGTGTGGTGAGCGCCGCCTGCATCGCCCGTGCGGCCTCATCCGTTTGCGCCCACGCGCCGGGTGCGGTGCCCGCACCGCCTGCCAGTAAGACGGCCGCCAGCAACGCCACCGTCAATTTGAATCGCGCCATGATGCACCTCGATACCGCGCGAGTATAGATCGGGAAGGACGTTTCGCTCATCACGACGTGCCGTTGCCGCACGCGTCGGGCACTGGCACAGTGCAGGCAGGGCGTACTCATGTAACGACTGCGCGGCGAATCCGCTACACCGCCGCGCGGGACGATCACGAAACAGAGATGATCGATGCTCCCTGGTGATTTGAACGCCGCGATCGCGCAGATGCTCCATGGTGTGCCGGCGAAGTCGCTCGCACGCTCCGCGCAGGCGCTATCGTCACACTACCGGGGCGAGGAGCGGACAGGCCGGCGCGCGGTCTCGTCTGAATCTGATGTGCTCGCCTATCTGACCTACCGGCTGCCGGCGACGTATGCGGCGGTGACAGCGGCGTTCGTGGCGACGGCGGAGCGCCGCCCGGACCTGCAACCGCGGAACGTGCTTGATGCCGGCGCCGGTCCCGGCACAGCGATGTGGGCGGCGACGGAGGTCTGGCGGTCGGTTGAGACCTTCATGCTGGTCGAGAACGACCCCCGGATGATCGCCGCCGGCAAGCGTCTGGCAGCTGAGGCATCGAACGCGGCAATCCGTGGCGCGCGCTGGCTCTCGGCAGACCTCGCGGGGGAACCAGAACTGCCCCGCGCCGATGTTGTGATCGCCGCCTACTCGATCGGTGAGCTTAGTTCCGGTCGATTGCCGGCGGCGGTCGCGCGGCTGTGGGCGGCATGCGCGGACACCCTGGTCGTCGTCGAGCCGGGGACGCCGCGCGGCTTTGCGGCGGTGCGTACCGTCCGCGACATGCTTCGCGCCGAGGGCGCGTCGATCGTGGCGCCATGTCCGCACCAGGACGCCTGTCCGATGGCCGGCGATCGATGGTGTCACTTTGCCGTCCGGCTGGGGCGGAGCCGCCTGCACCGCGCGGCCAAGGGCGCGGCGCTCGCCTACGAAGACGAGAAGTATTCCTATGTAGCGATGTCACGAGCGCCGGGGTTGCCGATCGCGGCCCGGGTGATCGGCCATCCGCGCGCGCGGCACGGTCACATCGACCTCGACCTCTGCACGCCGGATGGTCTGCACGCGGAGACGGTTAACCGGAGTGACCGCGACCGCTACCGCCTCGCGCAACGGACCCGCTGGGGCTCAGCGATCGACTGATGCAAGTCCGGCAACGCGCTCGGCGAAGGGCGCCAGCGACGGGAGGTCTGTCTCCGGCCGGTCGAGATAGACGTACGCCGTCGCGCACCAGTCATCCTGCCGCTCGACCAGATAGAACCGCTCCTCCGGCGCGGCCTCAAGTTCTGCCAGCGTCACCCGATGCGAGCCGTCGCCCGCGATCGGGTACGCATCGATGCCGGCCGAGCGCATGTGCTCGCGCATCGCCGTGCCGCGGGCGCCGCCGATCTGCTGGACCGTGACCCGCGCCTCACGCTGGAAGTAGATCGGGTCGGGGCCGTGCAACCGGTAGAAGCTGTACTGCATCTGTTCGTGGTCCGCCAGCGGGCAGCCGTGCCACCGGTTCGCGTATTCGCCCTGGGTCCAACCGGTCGCGATGTAATCCTCGGTGCCGGTCCCGCAGAGGGTGGGAGCGATCGTGTCGCCGTCCAGGTACGCCTTCACCTCGCCCTCGCCCCACCAGGTGCGGCCGTAGCGTGCCGCGTCGGCAATCACGCCGAACGATGCGCCGAGGAAGCGGCCGCGCCCCTCCACCCGCGGGAGGACGGTAAAGTCCTCCCGCAGCGTCGTCGGTCGCTCCCGTCGCCAGCAGGCATGAAGGTAGCCGGTCCGCTCGTCGTGCTCGTCGCCCAGGGTGAAGTTCACGTCATAGTAGAGTGCGCGCAACGGTTGGCCGGACTCGTTCGACACCGTCATCCGAAAGCCGCGGCGGAAGGGCATCGGCAGGCGGCAGTTGAAGGAACGACCCTCGGCGGTGTCGAACCATTCGTTCTCGAACGTGGCCATCCGGCCGAGCGACAACCCGAAGAAGTCGCCGAACGGCACGTCGATCGCGGGCCGGTCCGCGCCGTCCCACCAGCAGCGGAGCACAAGTCCCCGCAGCATCGCCGGCGAGCGGTCGCTGATCGTCACCCAGAGCCGTCGCACCGTGCCCGCGCCTTCCGCGTGCGCCAGCGCGAGCGTTTCGCCTGGATCAAGGCGGCGATAGGCTAAACCCTTTCGCCCGAAGCCTGCGCGGCCGCCGCCTCCGGGCAGCGCATCGGGGTTCTCCGGGCTTGCCCATCGCGTCTGAATCGAAGCCGGCAGTGCAGAGAGGGGCAGGCTGTCGTTGTTGTCCATCGAACGATCGGTACTCCCCTTCGGTATCCGCGGGCGCCGGCGCAATCAGAAGCGCCGGCGCTCGATCAGCGATACTGTACCGGCGCGGACCAGGCGGTGCATCTTGTCCGCGCACAGACACCGCGCGTAGCCTTGGAGGAGATCACGGCAGAAGGCTTCGGTATGACCGCCTCGATCCACTCGACGACGACCGTCCGGCCGCCAGACCTGATCTCGATTCCGGCGGGGGCGTTCTGGATGGGCGACGACGCCGGCCGTCCGGACGAGCGTCCCGCCCGCCTGGTCTGGGTCGACGCTTTCGCCGTCGCCCGCACGCCGGTGACGAACGCCGAGTACGCCCTGTTCCTGGCGGCGACCGGCCACACCCCGCCGCGCTTCTGGACCGATCCGCAGTTCGACGCTCCAACGCAGCCCGTCGTGGCCGTCAGCTGGCACGATGCCGCCGCTTATTGTGACTGGCTTTCCGCGCAGACCAGCCGGCGCTGCCGTCTCCCAACCGAGGCGGAGTGGGAGCGCGCCGCCCGCGGGGGCCGCGAGCGGGAAACCTATCCCTGGGGTGAGGATGTCGCCGGCTGGAGCGCCGACCCGACGCTGACCCAGACCCGTCAGGAGCGACCCAATCCCGTCGGACTCTCGCGCCCGAACGGCTTCGGTCTGCTGGACATGGGCTACAACGTGCACGAGTGGTGCAGCGACTGGTACGCCCCTGGCTACTATGAACACGCACCCGAAGGTAATCCGCGCGGACCGGAACATGGCACGCGGCGCGCGTCCCGCGGCGGCGCCTGGCGTCACCAGATCCAGGTCTGCCGGAACGCCGCCCGCAGCAGCCTCGACCCCGGATTCCGCTACAACGACTACAGCTTCCGCGTCTTTGCTGATTAGTCATTAGTCATTAGGTGTTAGGCGGTACTAGTGACATATGAAACCTAACACCTAATGACTAATGACTAATGCCTGGAACAATCCATGCCGATCCATATCCTCGCCGACGAAGGTTCTGTTGCTGCCATCGTCCTCTTGCCCGGCGATCCAGGGCGGGGGGAGCGGATCGCGTCGCGGCTGGATGATGTGGTGCAGTACAACCGAAACCGGGGGTTGGTTGGATTCACCGGCACCTACCAGGGCGTCCCCGTGAGCGTCCAGACGACGATGATGGGCGCGCCCTCGACCGCGATCGTGGCCGAAGAGTTGATCCAGCTTGGCGCCCGTACCCTGATCCGCGTCGGCACCGCCGGCGCGCTTGGCGCCGGTGTCAATCCCGGCGACCTCGTCGTGGCGACGGCGAGCACACCGCTGGACGGCACGACCGCCGGCTACCTCGATGGCAGGCCGTATGCCCCCGCCGCGGCCTACACCGTCGTTCAGGCGCTGATGACGGCGGCGGAGACGCATGGCGCGGCGCCGCATGTTGGCCCGGTGATCACCGATGACGTCTTCTATCACCCGGACGCCGATCGGCTCGCCGCCTGGACGGCGTTCGGCACGCTCGCTGTCGAGATGGAAGCGAGCGCCCTCTTCACCGTCGCTGCCCGTCACAACCTCAGCGCCGGCGCCATCCTCACAATCAGCAACTTCGTCGGCGCCGCCGCCTGGCTCGACCCCGCCGAGCTCCAGCGCGCCGTTGATCTCATGATCACGATCGCGCTGGATGCGGCCGTCCAACTCTCCGCGAGGTCGTAACCGGCCGAGGTTCTACCAACGTTCCTCGCGTGGATCGAGTTGGGTGTCATCCTGAACGTAGTGAAGGATCTCGGACGCAAGTGGCCTCCGAGATCCTTCACTACGTTCAGGATGACACATCCGGGTCTCCTCACGGCGAGGTATTACTTCATCCCGAAAATCGGTCGCGGGACGGCGGCCGTATAAGTTCCTCATAAGTTTCATTCAGTTTTCGCTGAACAAACTGAATGATGAGCGTAGAGTGGCAGTAGGAACAGCGTGACATGAACGAGCGCATTGACGAGATGGACGAGGGCGCGCGACAGCTGATCGAGGCGGTGGGACTGTTCTTCGAGGACGCGGGCGTGCCACGGATCGGCGGGCGTCTGCTCGGTCTGCTCCTGGTCGCCGAGCGGCCGCTCTCGTTGGACGAGGTCGCGCGGACACTCGGCGTCAGCCGCGCCTCCGTCAGCACCAACAGCCGCCTCCTCCTCTATGCCGGCATGATCGAGCGCGCCAGCTTTCCCGGCGACCGGCGCGACTACTACCAGTTCAGCGCGCGGGGCTGGGAGGGCAGTATTGAGGCGGAGATCAAGGGTACGCGCACCCTGCTCCGGATCATGTCCGAGGCGCTGGCAACGCTCGATCCGGCCAACGCGGCGGGGCGGGTGCGGCTGAGCGAGTCCGTTGCCTTCTATTCGTTCATCGCGGAGGAGTTGACGGCGATGCTCGAACGCTGGCGTACCCGCGCCGCGCCGACAAGGAACGGTGCGGCGCCGGCGGCGAACGACTGAGCGGCCACCCGCGGTACGCGTGGGAGCCTGAGCACCCGCCAGAGAAGAGCCATGATCGCTACAACCGAGATCACCCCAGCCGTGATCCGTACCGAGGGCCTCACCAAGCGCTACGGCGAGCGTCGGGGCGTCTTCGACCTCAACCTATCCGTGTACCAGGGAGAGATCTTCGGCTTCCTCGGCCCGAACGGCGCCGGCAAGACGACGACCATCCGGCTGCTGCTCGACCTGATCCGTCCCGATGCCGGCCACGCCGAGGCGCTTGGCCTGGACAGCCAGCGTGACGCCGTCGCGATCTATCGCCAGACTGGCTACCTGCCGGGCGAGCTGGCGCTGGACCCCCACCTCACCGGGCGCCAGATCCTCGTCTACCTCGGCAACCTGCGCGGCGGCGTCGAGTGGGCGCACGTCGAGCGGCTGGCGCGACAGCTTGAGCTGAACCTGGACCAGCGCTTCGGTCAGTACTCACGCGGCAACAAGCAGAAGGTCGGTCTGGTCCAGGCGTTCATGCACCGGCCCCGGCTGCTGATCCTGGACGAGCCCACCGGCGGCCTCGACCCGCTCAACCAGGAGACTGTACTCGACCTGGTGCGCGCGGCGCGCGACGGCGGTGCGACGGTATTCTTCTCGTCGCACATCCTCAGCGAGGTGGAAACCTTGTGCGAGCGGGTCGGCTTCATCCGTGACGGCGCCCTGGTAGAGGTGGCGGCTGTCCAGGATCTGCCGGGGATGCGCGTCCTCACGGTGGAGGCGGAGCTGAGCGCGCCCCCGCCCCCGGATGCGCTCGCCGACGTGCCCGGCATCGGCGATGTCACGGTCGAGGGTACGACCGTCCGCTGCGTCGTCCGTGGCGACATGGACCCGCTGGTGCAGGCGCTGGCGCGCTACCACGTCCGCCGCCTCGTCAGCCGCGAGCCGAGCCTGAACGACATCTTCCTCCACCTCTACGAGACCGACCCGTCCGCACGGGCGCCGGCCCCTCGGGTGGAAGCGGGAGAACCTTCCGGTGTGGCGTACGGCGCATAGCCGTCCACGCCCCAAGTCGAAACGGACGCACCATCATGTTGCGATCGATCCTGCTCAAAACGCTCCGCGACCAGCGCTGGCCGGTGTTCGCCTGGGGTGGCGGCATCGCCATCTACGTGATCGTCAACGCCTTCGGCTGGGCGCGCGCCTATCCGGATGAGGCGTCCCGTCAGTTGATCGCGCAGCAGATTGCGTCCGGCCTCTCGGCCACGCAACTGCTTTACGGCGAACCGCACAACATCGACCAGCTCGGCGGCTACCTCGGCTGGCGCGCCTTCGGCGTGATCCCGGTGTTGATCGGCATCTTCATCGTGATCGCCGCCACCGGCGCCACCCGCGGGGCGGAGGAGCGCGGCGAGACGGCGGTGGTGCTTTCCGCCGGACAGGGACGGGGCGCGATGTTCCTCCAGCAGGCGGCCGGGCTGTTGCTCGCGCTCGCCGCCATCTGCGTCCTGATCTGGCTGTCGCTCCTGCCCGCCGGCCAGCTGGCGGACGAGGCAGCGCTGAACCTCGGACGGGTGACGTTTGAGGTGCTCAACGCCGGCGTGGCGGCGGCGCTGTTCGGCGGCTTCGCCCTGTTGGTGGCGCAGTTCGCGCGCACCCGCCGTGCGGCCGCGCTCGTCGCCGGCATCGTCATGTTCGCCGCGTATATCTGGAACAACCTCGGCCTGATTGCCTCCGGCATCGAAGGCGTCCGCGCCCTCTCGCCGATGTATCTCTACAGCCGTAGCACACCACTCGCGACCGGCGACGTGGACATCGTGGCGATGGTGGCGATGGCGGCGATCGCGCTCGGCTGCGCCGCGCTGGCCGGCTGGCTGTTCACGTGCCGCGACCTCGGCGAAGTCGTGCGTCTGCCGCTGCCGGCGCTGCCCGCGTGGCTGACGGCGCCGCGCGCCGCCGCGACCTGGCTGCTGCGGTCGCCCCTCCAACGGGCCTTTCGTTCCTCCCTCGGCGCTGCCCTCGCCTGGGGGTTCGCGCTGGCGACGTACGCGGCGATGATCACGGCGATCGCGCCGGGCGTGCGCGAGGCTCTCGAGGACCAGGCCGGCACCCAGGAATTCATCGATCGCCTTCAGCGCGGCGACGTCAGCACCGAGGCCACCTTCCTCGCCCTGGCGCTCTCCACACTGGTGACGGCGATGATCGCGATCTTTGCGATCACCCTCCCGATCGGCTGGTCCTCCGAGGAGCGGTCGGGACAGCTCGAGCTGGACTTGACCTCCCCGATCCCGCGCGGCCGCTACTTCGTCGCACGCGTGGGGGCCGCGCTGCTCACGACGGCCGTGGTCGTGGCGCTGGTCGGCGGCGCCGTCCTCGCCGCCGCCTGGCTGGCGGGCGTGGACCTCTCCTGGGGGCGGGCGATCGTCGCCGTGCTGCTGCTGCTGCCGCTGGCCGGTGTCTTCATCGCCTTCGGCTTCGCCGTCTCCGCCTGGCGGCCGGGTCCGGTGGCGGCGATCCTTTCGGGCGCGCTGGCGATCTCATTTCTCCTCGACCTACTCGCGCCGCTGCTCAGCCTGCCGGAGGCGCTCCGCGACCTCTCGGTCTTCCACATGTATGGCCAGCCGCTGACCGAAGGGGTGAGCTGGGGCGGTCTCGCGGCGATGCTTGCCCTGATCGCCGCCTTCAGCTTCGCCGGCAGCCGCCTCTTCGCCCGACGCGACATCGTGAAGTAGCTGTTAGCCATTAGCCATTAGCCATTAGCCGTTAGCCGTTAGTGGCGATGCGACCGGATGTCCAGGCAGCATCGGTTCGACTGATGCGAGACCCTAACAGCTAATGGCTAACAGCTAACAGCTAATGGCTAATGGCTATCGGAGCAACGCCCGGGGGCGGAGTGCGTAGGAGACGCGACCCTTCGCTATGAGCCGGCCGTCCGGGTCGGTGATGTCGACATCGACGACCGCCAGCGTCCGGCCCTTCTTGAGGACGCGCGCCTCCGCGATCACGGCGTCGCCGAGAGCCGGCCGCAGGTAGCTGACGTTAAGCTCGGCTGTGCCCGCCATCTGCTCGTCGGGTTGGGCGACGGAGGAGACGGCGGAGAGGGTGACGATATCGACCAGCGCGCTGAGTACGCCGCCGTGGACCGACCCGGCGACGCCGCCGCGCACCTTCTCCGTCACCGGCAACCGGCAGCGGGCGCGGCCCTCGCCGCGTTCGACCAGCTCCACCCCGATCAAGGCGTGGAACGGATTACCTGATTGAAACCGTCGCGCGTGTTCGTCGTTCATGGGCGGATTCTACGGAGCCAGCGGATCATGCTGCAAAGGTTGGGCCGGCGCCCGAAATGATCCGCGAGCCTCCGCGTCCTATGTGCCAGCAACTGGCGAATGGGTCCGGAGGAGGGACGGCAATGAAACGGATGCAGTGGCTTCTGAGTGGGTTGGTGGTCCTGACCATACTGGCCGGAGCATGCAGCAGCGAGTCAGCCGACGATGGGGCAATATCGAGCACCGAAGAGGCGCTGCCCGCCATCGCCGCCGATATGCCGGCCGCGCGGCAGAACGCGGCAGCGACCGGCGGCAGTGCCCCGGCCGCCGCGCCGGACAGCGCTGCATCGAGTTCCCAGGTCGCGGACCGCAAGCTGATGATCAACGCAACGCTCGACCTCGTGCTCGACGACGTGCAGAGCGGCTTCGAGCGGATCGGTGCGATCGCGCAGGCGAACGGCGGCCTCGTCGCCGATTCGACCATGCGGCAGGATAGCAGCGGCAACCGCCATGCGATGATCACGGTTCGTGTCTCCGCCGGGCGGACGCAAGAAACGCTTGCCCAGATCCGCGATCTCGCCGTGAAGGTCGAGTCGGAGCGGTCCAGCGCCAACGATGTCACCGAGGAATACACCGACCTGGAGGCGCGGCAGCGCAACCTGGCGGCGTCGGAACAGCAATTGCTCGCGTTGCTCGCCCAGGCGAAGAACGTGCAGGAAGTGCTGCAGGTGCAGGACCGGCTCACTAGCACCCGCGCCGAGATCGAGCGGATCAAGGGCCGGATCAACCTCCTTACCCGGCTCACCGACCTGGCGACGATCCAGGCACAACTCCGTTCCGAACCGGCGTCTGCCGCCGATGCCGGAACTGGTCCGCTCGATGCATTGGCGCGAGGCTGGCAGACCTCGCTGGAGGTGGTCGGCGGCATCGCCCTCGCCGGCCTCACCGCCCTCGCATTCTCGTGGTGGCTGCTGCCGCTCATCGCCGTCGCCGCGTGGATCGTTCGTCGTGAAGTGCGGCGGCGCGGAGCGGCGGCGTGAGTCCCCGCTCCTGGCCCGATTACCTAACCCCCCGGCCCCCTTCCCTCGCAGGGAAGGGGGAGTCCTCTCCGGCGATGGTTGAGGTGGGATGGGCTTGGCACAGACAAACGCGATACTGTCAGCCCTGGTAAACCAGGACGCCCCCTTCCCTGCGAGGGAAGGGGGCCGGGGGGTTAGGTCGTCGCCCGCACGTGCTCTGGCGCTGCCTCCTTCTCGGCCGTCTGCCCGGCGATCGGATCGTCGAGCCGGATCCGGTAGCGGCCTGTGGTGGTCTTTTCGATCACGGTGCCGGTGCGCCAGTCGGGTTCGGGGCTCGTGCCGGGAAGGATGCCGGCGCTGATATCGACTTCGACACGATCGCCGGGTGCGTGCTCTGGCATGGTAGTGCTCCGCGACATGATTTCGGGCGGGTTGAACCGTAGAATGCGCGTAGCCGGACGTCGATGCAAGAGCGGAGGACCGACGATGCGTGGCGATACCCGAACCCTGATCCGCGCGCTCCAAGATGCGATGAACGAAACGCTCGATGCGCTGGCCGATCTCGCCGACGATCAGCTTGACGCCGCCTGTTCGCATCCCTGCGGACGTGGTCCCGACGGGAACCGCTCGGTCTGGCACCTGATCGCCAATGACATCGACCACGAGAAGATGCACGCCGGTCAGATCCTCAGCCTGCGTCATGACCTCGGCGTGATGCAGACGCAGACCGAGCGGCTTGTGGGTGAATGGATCAAGGAACGCGCCGCCCTGGCCGGCGCGCTGATCGGCCTGCCCGATGAAGCGCTCGACCGCCGAGCCACGCCGGATGAGTGGTCGATCCGCGAGGTCGTCGAGCACACGCTGTTCTGGGAGCGTGATTCGCTCACCGCCACCCTGCGCGATCTCGCCGGTGGCGACCCCTGGCGGCCGGACCCAACCGTGCAGTACGGCGGGCCGGTGCCGCAGCGGACGCCCGCGGCCGGCGGCGTCTCGAACGATTGATATATGCTTCGCGCAACCCGCCGCCGGAGCGCAGAGCGAGATGCCTGAACGAAAGACCGTCGTTGTCTTGGCCGGACCAAATGGGGCGGGGAAGACGACTACCGCCGGTGGTCTATTGCTGGACCTCGGTGTGACCGAGTTTGTGAATGCTGACATCATCGAACGCGAGATCACAACGCCGGAGGACGGGCCACAGCAGTTTGCAGCCGGACGCCTGATGCTCTCGCGCATTGATGAGCTGGCGTTGCGGGGCGAGAGCTTCGCCTTCGAGACCACGCTGGCGTCACGTACCTTTGTGCCGATGTTGCGCGGTCTGATGGCCAACAGTTATGAGAGTCATCTGGTCTACGTGTGGCTGCGTAGTCCCGACATGGCGATCGATCGAGTGGCCGCCCGAGTTACTTTGGGTGGCCATCACGTGCCGTCCGATGTGATCCGGCGACGATATCAGCGCGGGCTAAAAAACTTCTTCACGCTCTACCAGCCACTCGTCGACAGCTGGCGCGTGTATGATAACTCTGGAAGGTAACCGATCTTGGTTGCCCAGCGCCTCGTCGGTGAGGCAGAACGAATCATCGTCAATGAGACGTGGCAGATGATGCAGCGGAGGGCTGCACAATGATGACTCCCGAGCGGCGCGCAGAGATCCTTGCGCACGATACCGGCTTTATCACGGCCTCGATTCGAAAGGCTGTTCGCGGCGCGATCGAGGAGCACTACCGAGCGGGGAACTCGATCACGATCTCCGAGAACGGCCGGACGATCGTCGTGCCGCCGGAGGACATTCCGGCACTGCTTGCTGAGGCGTATGGTGACGACGAGGACTATACACCCCCGGTCGCCGAACCCTCCGGTGATTCCCCAATTTCCACACCAAACCGCTGATCTCCCCCTCCGTGATCGCATACGATAGAGATTGCGCCGATCCGCGCGATTCTCTCACTTTGCTGGGCGTCACCCAGGTCCAGCACGGGAAAGGTGTGCCTATGCCTCGTGGTTTCCGCCCCGCCGTTTTGACGATGCTGCTGATCGCGGCGCTCGCGCTGGTCGCGTGTGGCGGCAGCGACAAGAATGATGAAGACAACGGCTCCGTTTCCGGCCTCGCCAGCGCGACCGCCGTCGATGCCACCTCAGCCGCAACCGGGACCGCCACGGGCGAGATGCCCCACCCGGTCGAAGGCGTGCTTTTGAATCGCCTGCAGGTTCCTTCCGTCAACATTGACGCGCCCGTGGAGACGCTCGGCATCAATGCTCGCGGCGAGATGGAAGACCCGGCCGGCAAGGATGCCGTCGCGTGGTACAACTTCTCCGAGTTCCCCGGCTTCGGCGGCAACGCCGTCTTCTCCGGTCACGTCGACTGGTTCACCGGCGAACTCGGCGTCTTCGGCCGGGTGAAGGAACTCAAAGACGGTGACGAGATCCTGATCCAGCTTTCGGACGGTATGGAGATCAAATACAAGGTGGTCTCCAGTACGCTCTACAAGTCAGCGGATGCGCCGGTCGAGAAGATCGTCGGTCGTACGGACAAGGACTCACTCACATTCATCACCTGCGAAGGCACGTTTGATCGGGGCGCGCAGGACTACTCACACCGCCGCGTTGTGCGCGCCGAGCGGGTGGCGTGAGGGGAAGGACCGGCCCTCACCCCCAACCCCTCGCCCGCCGAGCGGGCGAGGGGAGCCTGAAGTGACCTGGAACGCCACCTTGTCGAGCGGTCAGACAGTGTCGGGGTGCGTGTTGGCGTTCACAACTGAGTTAGGCTCCCCTCGCCCGCGCAGGCGGCC
>JBFXAN010000148.1:0-16117 GCA_050184225.1 Dehalococcoidia bacterium
TCCTCACCGATCTCGATGCCGACCCCGCCCGCGTTCGGTCGCTGGCCGGCTGGGCCTGGATTCAGGACGCCCTCGCTGCGCTCCCGGCGCTCGACCAGAATGCGGCGTAGTCATGCGGGATTGGTATGAGATCCGACAAGGTGATTCGACCAACAAGCGACATGCACTTCCACGACTCTTGCCCATGGTTCGGCGTCTGTCGCGGCCGGACATGCCCGATTCTTTGACAGTGACAGTGATAGACCCAGCCTGGAGTCTGAGTGCCCCACTACCAGACCGATATGATGGAGGCACGAAGGTAGACGGATCCTGTCGCAGGAAGGACACGGCGGCATGGCAGGGATTGAACTGCATCTCGATGAAGATCTCGTGCAGGCGTTGCACAAGATTGACCAACCGGTGGAGCAAGCTGCGCGGGAGTTGATCGTGCTGGAACTTTACCGGCGCGATCTGATCACGAGCGGTAAAGCGGCGGAACTGCTCGGCATGCCCCGAACTCGGTTCATCGAGTATGCCGGTGAACTTGGTGTGCCGTACTTCCGTCTCACCGCCGCTGAAGTGAAGGCAGACGCGGATCTGGCGCATGACATCGCGTCGCAGCGATGATCGTCTCCAATTCGAGTCCGCTCATCGCCCTGACACAGATCGAGATGCTCTGGCTGCTTCCTGCCCTGTTCGAGCAGGTGTACATCCCGTCCGCTGTCGCAGACGAAACGGCACGAAGCGTTCCTGCTTCCCCATGGTTGAACATACGACCGCTGAACGATCCCGTGAATGAGCACGTTGCCAGAGCCGGTCTAGGCCGCGGCGAGAGCGAGGCATTGAGTCTAGCTCTGGAACTGAACCGGACAACAGTCATCCTTGACGAGCGTGCTGCACGCCGGCTCGCGGGCGAGTTGGGAGTTCCCGTAACCGGGACGCTTGGCACCTTGCTGGAGGCGCGACGGCGTTATGTCATCGCCTCACTCCGGCCACACCTGCAAGCGCTCATCGATGTGCGGTTCTATCTGACACCAAACCTCGTCCGTGAACTCCTTGCGGAGGTCGGAGAGACGTAATCGACTCACCCGGAGACGTTTTGTTTCCGAACACGCAGGGTAGAATGGTCCTCACGGCGGCACCTCGGTCGCTATCTCCCATCGTGAGGACCCACCATGCCCGCGATCACCGGCATCGCCCACGTCGAGCTCACCGTCCGCGACCTCGATACCAGCGAGGCGTGGTACGCCAACCTGCTGAGCGTGCGCCGTGTCTGGGAAGGGAGCGATGACACGTACGGCATCGACGCCCGCGCCCTCCGCGAGCCGGTCAGCGGCATCGTGATCGCCCTCACTCAGCACCGAGCCGGCTCATCCGAGATGTTCGACGTCACCAGGCCGGGCCTCGACCATCTCTCGTTCGCCGTGGCCGACCGCGACGAGCTTCGGGCCTGGGAGCAGCGTCTCGCCGAGTTGGGCGTCGACTACACGCCGATCGAGGAGTGGGTGCACGGCGCCGGCCTGACCGCGCGCGACCCGGACGGCATCGCCCTCGAGTTCTACGTCCGCGGCGCCGCCCAGGGCTAGCACCACGGCGATCAGACATCAGCCTGCCGCGCCCTACCCGCGCATCCCCCAGGTGATCGCGTTATGCACCAGCGTCTGAAACGGCGCCTTCTCCCACGGATCACGGAAGATGAGCGGTGTCTTGCCCTCTGGATCGACGCTGCGGTCCACCGATCCCTGGATGTTATTCCCAGGGTTGTGGCAGTGGCCGAGAGCGACGTAGGTCACGCCGCCATCGCCAACGTCCCGCGTGTACCCGAGCACGCGCGTCTTGCCGTCTGCTTGCAGCGACGTGTCTTCGGGATAGATCGTGCCGATCGCGGCCGAAACGGCGTCCGGCCCGTACTCGGCGGTCAGTAGGACGCGCGTCGAGGCCGGGTCCTGGATCTCGATGAAGTACGGCTCATCCGCAACCTCGAATGAACTCGGCAGCCCATTGGTGAGCGTGTCATCCGCATCGCCCACATCGACCTGGATCTTGCGGATCGGCGGATGCGTGAGGAAGTAGCCGCCCAACACCTCATGGTGCTCCAGCTTCAGAAAGCGCCGCTGGCGCGAGCCCTCGACGCGCACCGCCTTGCCCCCGGTCGTGCCGTGCAGACCGAGCCAGCGTCCGCCGCCCTCCAGCCATCGCCGGATCGCCGCCGACTGCGCCGCATCCGGATACGGACCGGCGACGTAGGTGATCAGCAGCCGGCTGACGGGGAGCCACTTCTCCACATCGACGAAGTCGCCGGAGACGGACGCCGGGATCTCCTGCTCGTGCAGCATCTCCAGCAACCGGAGCCGGGCATAGTCGTGGTCGTGCCCCGCATCGCTGCCCGGCGGAAATCCCCCGGCGATCAGATGAGCCCGCGACGGTCCCGTAGCAACCATGGAACAGATCCCCCTTCCGAATGCTGCGTTCGCGGGACGTGATCTCAGCCGCGCCCCGATATCCTCGTGCCGGCCATTGTACGGCGTGGTATGCAGGATGGAAGTGCAGGCGCGATGACGCGCACCACGACGAATGTCCATCGGGACGGTGTCACCACATGCAAAGGGAATGGCGGACCGACACATGCAAGACGAACTGATTCAACTGCTCGCCGCACGGCGCGGTCACTTCAGCCTGGAGTCGGGGCATCATGGCGACCTCTGGCTGCACCTTGAGCTGCTGTTCCTGCGGCCGCGGGCGATCCAGCCGTTCGCTCAAGAACTGGCGCGGCGGCTCTCAGTCCATACGATCGATGCAGTCTGCGGTCCGCTGGTGGAGGGCGCGTTCGTGGCGCAGCTCGTCGCGGCAGAACTGGATGTCGAGTTCTCGTATGCGGAGCCGATCCGGCATCCCGACCGTAGCGGCCTCTACCCGGTGGAGTACCGGCTTCCGGATGCGCTGCGCCAGACCGTTCGCGGGAAGTCCGTCGCGATCGTGAACGACGTGATCAATGCCGGTTCCGCGGTCGGCGGAACCTTTCGCGACCTCGAAGCGTGCGGTGCCAGGCCGGTCGCAATCGGAACGCTGCTCGTTCTCGGATCGTGGACGGCACGCTTCGCCGCCGACAAAGGCATCCCGCTGGAATGCCTCGCCTCACTCTCCAACACCATCTGGACACCATCGACCTGCCCGCTGTGCGCCGATGGGACGCCATTGGATCGAAGCAGCGAGACGATGCCGAGTGCAGCGATTGCCGAATGAGCGGGCGCTTGAATGTCAGCCCACCGCGGTTCTAGACCCCGTCGATGTGCGGCGTGAGTCATCGCGAATGGTTGTCGCCAGCCCTTCGAAGATAGGTGGCGGCGGACGATACACGCCGCCGTCGAGGGAATCGAGCACCGGGAAGTCGACACCGGCGAAGGTCCGCGGTGACCGATAGCGCGGAACGACATGCAGGTGCACATGGGCATCCTGGTTCATCCGGCCGCGCTCACGCACTTCCCGCCGTCTGCACGCTCGGCACATGTCCCAGCGACCGCACGGCGCGCGTATCCCACGCGGCAACGGCGACCACCACCGCGGTCGCCGCGATCCCGGTGGCCAGGAGCGGGGCAAGCAGACCAACCGGAATCAGCGCCGCCAGCGCCGCGACCGCCACCACGTGCGAGCGGGACAGCCGGCCGGAGAGCGCCCGCTTGAAGAGCGCGTGCCCGGCGAGGTACAGCGCCGGACCGCCCAGGATCACCGCCGTGGTCGAGACCGTCCCCGCGGCGTCCGGATGCGCGATCGTCAGCTCATCGGCGACCGCGGCAACGATGATCCCGGCGACCATCGGCAAATGGAAGTACGTGTACGCCGAGCGTCCCAACCGTCCCGGGTCGGACGACGAAGCGATCACCTCGTTCGCCCACGCGGCGCCGCGGTCGAAGTAGACCCACCACAGCGCCACGCTGCCGATGAAGGCCACCACCACCGCGGCCAGTGTCGCCCAGTCAAAGGGCAGGTCGCTGAACGTCGCCCCCGTCACCAGGATCGACTCGCCGAACGCGATGATGATCAGCAACTGGCAGCGCTCGGCCAGATGCTCGCCGGCGATCGTCCACTCCCCCGTGCGCGAGCGTCCCAGCCCCGGCGTCGCAAATCCGGCCACCGGCGCCGCAAAGTCCACTACCAGCGCCGCCAGCCACAACACCTCCCGCGCCGATCCCTCCGCCAGTCCGCCGGCCACCCAGAGCGCGCCCGCCATCACGAACCAGGCGAGGATCCGCTGGAAGGTGGGTCGCAACGGATCGCCGCGCCGCAGCGCCGCCAGCACGAACGCCGTCCGGCCGATCTGGATCGTCGCGTACGCTCCCGCAAAGACCAATCCCCGTTCGCCGAACGCCTCCGGCAGCGCCGCCGACATGATCAAGCTGACCAGCATCACCCCAACCAGCATCAGCCGCACCGCCGGCTGGTCGGGGTCGAACCAGTTGGTGAACCACGCCGTATAGACCCAGGCCCACCACACCGCCAGGAGCACCATCAGCGTCTGCACGGCGCCGTGCAGCGTCAGATGCTCCAGCAGCAGATGCGAGAGCTGCGTCACCGCAAACACGTACACCAGATCGAAGAACAGCTCGACGGTTGTGACCCGATGGCCGCGCTCACCCTGCCCGCGCAGCAGACCCGCGCGTCCCTCGCTGTGCGTCATCTGCCCACCTGCCATGCCAACCCTTCGGTGCACTCTCCCTCGCTTGATAGCACGTATTATCGCCCGTGGCTACCAGACAGGAGCCCAGCCGTCCGCGCCAGCAGCAGCACCGTCGCGCGGACAATCGCCGCCACGCACTCTGTGACGTTTCCGCTGATGGAAAACTCCATCACCGATTACGACCTTCGCATCGCACCGCGACGCTTCGCCGGTGTCGGTCCGGGGGCCGAGTCCCACCGCTGACATACGCGCCGCATCGGGCCATGCGGCTTGACTTCGATGCGCGTAATGGCGAAGAGTAAGCCCAATGCGACGAGAGGTGGGCAGGACGATGGCCGGTGCGCTCGATGGCGTCAGAGTGATCGATTTCGGTCAGTACATCGCGGGACCGCTCGCGGCGATGCTGCTCGCCGACCAGGGCGCGAGCGTTATCCGCGTCGATCCGCCCGGCGGACCCCGCCTCGCGACACCGGCGAACGCCGTCTGGAACCGGGGCAAGCGCAGCATCGTCCTCGACCTGACGATCGATGATGACCGCGCCACCGCCCGCCGCCTGATCGAATCCGCCGATGTCGTCGTCGAGAACTTCCGCCCAGGCGTCATGGACCGGCTCGGCCTCGGCGCCGCGACGATCACGGCCGCCAATCCTCGCCTCGTCTACCTCTCCCTGCCCGGCTTCGCATCGGATGATCCCCGCGCCGGCGTCGCCGCCTGGGAGGGCGTCGTCGAAACGGCCGCCGGCCGCTACCGGCGCCAGGGCGACCCCGTCTTCAGCGCCATCCCCGTCTCCTCCGCCTATGCCGCCTTCGCCGGCGTCGTCAGCACCGTGATGGCACTCCACGCCCGCGGCCGCGACGGCGCCGGCCAGCGGATCGAGGTGCCGCTCTACGACGCCACGTTTACGCTCGTCGGCTACCAGGGGCAGCGGGTCCACAACGCCCCCGACGCCGCCCCGCTGCCGGCGCTGCAGGGGCCGCGGGCGGCATGGTTCGGCGAACACCTCTGCAAAGACGGTCGCTACATCTACTTCCACCTCGGCAACAAGAACGCGCTGAACTTCATCGAGGCGGTCGGCGCCGCCGGTTGGTGGCAGAACCCCGACGTGCGGGAGCAGGTAGACGCACTCTTCAAGACCAAGACCGCACAGGAGTGGGAGGAACTGGCCGCCACAATCGGCACCGAGTTGGTGATCTGCCGCAGCAGCGCCGAGTGGATGCAGGAGCGGCACGCCCGCCAGTCGAAGATGATCATCGAAGTCGCCGACCCGCACTACGGCCGGATGCTGCAGCCCGGCATCCAGGCACGGCTCTCGGCCACCCCCGGCGCGATCCGGGGACCAGCCCCAGCCCTCGACGCCGACCGTGCCGCGATCTTGCAGGATCTCGAATCGCCGCGTCCCTCATCGCCTCCGGTCACCAGCGGGTCGCCACTGCGCTCCGTGCTGGAGGGTGTCAAAGTGCTGGACCTCTGCATCGTGTTGGCCGGTCCGACCTGCGGCCGCACGCTCGCCGAGTTCGGCGCCAATGTGATCAAGATCGACGGACCACCCCGTCCCAGCGCGATCGCCAACGGCCGTCCCGACGCCAACGCCCCCAACTCCTTCAACATCGAGGTCAACCGCGGCAAGCGCAGCATCATCCTCGACCTGAAGACGCGCGAGGGGCAGGAGGTCTTCTGGAAGCTGGCCGAGGACGCCGATGTGATCGTCGAGAACTACCGCAAGGGCGTGATCGACCGCCTCGGCGTCGGCTATGAGGAGGTGCGGAGGCGCCGCCCGGACATCATCTACGCCTCACTCAACGCCTACGGCTATGAGGGTCCGTGGGCGGGATGGCCCGGCCACGAGCAACTGGCGCAGTCGGCGACAGGCATGGCCGTGCGGTTTGGCGGCGGCGGACAGCCACGCCTCCAGATCAGCGGCGCGCTCAACGACTTCGGCACCGGCCTGATGGGCGCGTATGCTGTCGCCCTCGCCCTGCTCCACCGGCAGCGCACGGGGCAGGGACAATTCGTCAACACCGCCCTCGCCTACACCGCCTGCACGCTGCAATCGCTCTTCATGCAGGACTTCGAGGGCAAGACCTGGAACGAACCGAAGGGGCAGGACGCCCTCGGCTTCGGACCGCTCCAGCGGCTCTACCGCGCGGCGGACGGCTGGTTCTTTCTCGGCGCCCGCGATTCGCACCTACCGGCGATCGCGGCGATCGAGGGTCTGCACGGCGCGTCCGGCCTGCGCGGCATGGCGCTGGAGAAACTCCTCGAAGCACGGTTCGCGAACGCTCCGGCCGCCGTCTGGGTGGAGCGCCTCGTCGCCGCTGGCGCCGGCGCCGCCGTGCTCTCGAGCACGCGCGCGATCATGGACGACCCGTGGGCGAAGGCGCACGGCCTCTCGCTCACCCGCGATCACCCCGGCTTCGGCCCAATCGACACGATCGGCCCGGCGCCGCGCCTCTCCCGCACCCCGATAACCCCCGGCCGCCCCGCGCCCCAGTACGGCGCCGACACCGACGCGATCCTGGCCGAACACGGCCTCGCCGTCGACCGGGAGCGCCTCGTCAGCGCCGGCGCCGTTCGGCTACCGTCGTAGTGAAGGGATGTGCGCGCCGGCCACACGATCATCGGCCACACGATCATCGGCTGCGCTATGATGTGGCTGCGAGCCGGTCACTCGGTCCTGTCGCGGAAGGATGCAGATGACTTCGGTCCAGATTCAGATCGACAATGACCTCGTCGCACTCCTTCACGGGTTGAACCAGCCCGTCGAGCAGGCCGCGCGCGAGTTGATCGTCTTGGAACTGTACCGGCGTGGGACGATCTCCAGCGGCAAGGCGGCCGAGTTGCTGTCGATGTCGCGCCTCGCCTTCATTCAATACTCCGGCCGTCTTGGCATCCCCTTGTTCGCGATGACCGACGATGAATGGGATGCGGAGATGCGCGACATCGACGAAGCGTGACGCCACGGCTCACGATCTCGAACGCCAGTCCGCTGATTGCGCTGCAGCAAATCGGCCAGCTTGAATTGTTGCAACGGCTGTATGCCAACCTGGCCATCCCTACAGCTGTGGCCCGCGAGGTTGCGCCGTCGGTGAGCCTACCGTCGTGGATCGCGGAGCACACGCTGACACAGCCGATCGCCGCCCGCATCCTGCAGGCGGACCTCGGAGCCGGCGAGAGCGAAGCGATTGGTCTGGCTCTTGAGATGAACGCTCATCGGGTGCTGTTGGATGACCGTCCCGCCCGCCCGCCATCTGGCGCAGGCGCTGGGTCTTCGCGTGCGCGGAACCATCGGCGTGCTCGTCGTCGCCAAACGCGCGGGAATCCTGCCGGTGGTGCGTCCGAGCTTGGACGCCTTGGCAGAGTTCAACTTCTACAGCACGCCCGATCTCTACCGACGTGCTCTTGCAGCGGCACGGGAATAGTCGTAGACGTGACCCATTGCATACTGCTATCTCATCTGCTCGGGACGAGTCCCGCGACACGTGCCAGCAGGAGTGCCGTCGCCCGCACGATCGCGGCGACGCGCTCGTAGTCCAGCGTCTCCGGCGTATCGGTCGGGCGGTGGTAATGCGGGTTGCGGAAGTTGGCGGTGTCGGTGACCAGTACCGCCGGGATACGCGCCCGCCAGAAAACGGCGTGATCGCTTCGGGCGAAGTTGCGAACGGCTGGGACCGCAAGCGCCAGCAGCGGACCGAGCAGCGGGATGTCGTTCGGGTCACGCAGGAAGAGCACGGCATCCGCGCCGGCCGTCTGCGCCAGACCCTCGCCCAACGCGCGGGCGAGCCGGCCCGAACGGCCGTTATGGATCAGCGCGGTGAAGTCGCCCGCGACGCCCCGCCGCCGCAGCCGCGCCATTTGGCTGCGATAGAGCACATCCATCCCCTGCGGCACCCGCTGACTCGCCGCCGCCGTCGCCGTGTAGCCGATCGACTCCAGAATCACGGCGCCGCGCATCGGCCGCTCGCGCCGGAGGTCGGGGAGCAGCGCCCGCGTCCCGATCAGGCCGATCTCCTCCATGTCGAGCGCCGCCAGGATGATGCTACGGCGGAAGCGCATCGGCACCAGCACCCGCGCCAATTCCAAGAGCGCCGCCACACCGGCGCCGTTGTCGTCCGCGCCGGGTGAGCCGGGCACCGTGTCGTGATGCGCCCCCACCAGCACCGCCTCCGGCAGATCGCCGGGCTTGAACGCGACGATGTTGACGCCGTGCAACTCCCGATAGTTCGTGGGACGATAGCCGCCATGGTCGCGGATGCCGACGGCGTTGCGTAAGGCGAACGGCCGCGGCTCGGCCTGCCAGCCGGCGGCGCGGAATCCATCGAGAAGAAAGGCATCGGCGCGCGCCATCGCCTCCGGCGCGTGCAACCGTCCCCGTGGCTCCGCCAGCGCAACAACATCCTCGCGCAGCCGATCGACCCCCACCGAATCGAGTATCCCCGCCGTTGCCTCAAGCAACCGCGGATCAATCGGCGTCAGGTGTGGTTCGCCGGTACCCAGCATCGCCTATCCTTGTAAGATGCTCCGGAAGTCTACACCAGGAACACGTTCACCGGTGATCAGCCTCCACCTCGAGTGCGCGCGACAGCGTATAGTCGCTCCTGGGCTGTCGTCATGACGGAGATCGGATCGCGCCAGAGCGGCATCGCGGAGGTCAACGGGGCGCGCCTCTTCTATGAGGTCGCGGGCGAGGGGCCGGCCGTCGTGCTCATCCACGCCGGCATCGCCGACAGCCGGATGTGGGACGAGCAGTTCGAGGCATTCGCCGGACACTTCCGCGTGATCCGCTACGACGCCCGCGGCTACGGACGCTCGGATATGCCGGCCGGACCGTTCGCGCATCGCGACGACCTTCACGGCCTGCTCCACTACCTCGGCGTCGAGCGCGCCGCCCTGGTCGGCCTCTCGATGGGCGGCAGCACCACGATCGACTTCACCCTCGACCACCCGGAGCTGGCCTGGGCGCTCGTCCCCGTCGCGACCGGCCTGAGCGGCTACCAGTTCTCCGAAAGCATGCTGCGCGCCGACGAAGAGGAGGAAGCGGCCTTCGAACGCGGCGACATGGAGGCCGTCTACGAGATCAACCTGCGCACGTGGGTGGACGGCCCCACCCGCCCGCCGGACGCCGTCGACCCGGCGATCCGGGAGAAGGTGCGGCAGATGCAGCGCGATGCCTCGACCTCGACCGAGGGCGAGCCGCGCCGTCTCGACCCACCGGCGATCGGCCGTCTCGCCGAGATCACGGCCCCGACCCTCGTCATCGCCGGCGACGCCGATATGCCGGACATGCCCGCCATCGCGGATCTGCTCGCATCCGGCATTGCCGGCACGCAGAAGGTGATGATCCCCGGCGTCGCCCACATGGTGAATATGGAGCGGCCCGCCGAGTTCAATCGCTTGGTGCTCGACTTCCTCCGTGCGAGGGGGCAGACATCACGATGAGCCTCGCCGAACTGCTCTCCGACCTCACCGACGAACAGGCGGCATTGGCGACCGTGCTCCGCGATCTACCCGCCGACGCCTGGGACCGGCCGACACACGCGCCGGGGTGGATGGTCCGCGATCAGGTGGCGCATCTGGCATCGACAGACGAGTCAGCTACGCGTGCGATCGTGGAACCGGAGGCGTTCCTCGCCGCCAAATCGCAGCGGGTCGGGGATGGTGAAGACCTCGGTCCATCCTTCCTGGAGCGCGGCCGCGCGATGTCGCCGTCCGAGTTGCTCGCCTGGTGGCAGACTGCCGCACATAACCTGATCGTCGCGGCGGAACGCGTCGACCCCGCCGCCCGGCTGCCCTGGTTTGGCCCGGCGATGAGTCCTGCATCCTTCCTCACGGCGCGGCTGATGGAGACGTGGTCGCACGGGCTGGACGTGGTCGATGTCACCGGCGCCGAACGTCCCGACGCCGACCGCCTGCGCCACGTCGCCCGCCTCGGCGTGATGACCCGCCCCTTCTCCTACCGTATCCGCGGATTGGAGCTGCCACCCGACCCCGTCTGGGTGGAGCTGATGGCACCATCGGGCGAGCGGTGGACGTTCGGCGAGCCGGGTGGATCGAACCGCGTCCGCGGCACCGCTACCGACTTCTGCCGGGTTGTCACCCAGCGCCGTCACCCAGCCGACACCGACCTGATCGTGGACGGCGACGTCGCGCGGGAGTGGCTGCTGATCGCCCAGGCCTTCGCCGGTCCGCCGGGCGAGGGCCGCCGTCCGGGCCAGTTCCCCAGGGAGAGCGGCCCAACGAGCCCCGGATGACCGATAACCACCGCTACACCCGCAGCAGCGGCTCCTGACCCGGCTGGAGGTCCACCTCGAAGGCGTTGAGCGCCATGCCGAGCGCCGTGTAGTAGGCCGTGACCAGGGTCAGGTCGGTGATCTGCCGCTCGTCCAGGTGAGCGCGCACCGCCGCAAATGTGGCATCGGACACCCGCCGCTCGCGGCCCAGCTCCTGCACATAGCGCACGGCGGCGTTCTCCAACGGGCTGAGCCCACCCGGAACCTGCCCGGCATTGAGCGCGTCGACCTCCGCCTGCGTCACCTCGCACCGCAGCGCCAGCGGCACATGCTGCGTCCACTCGTACTGACAGCCGTTCGCCCGCGCCGTCGTCAGGATCACCAGCTCCCGCAGCCGGTCGGAGATCCGCGTCTGAAAGCGGGCGTACTCCCCCAGCGCCGCCAGCCGCCGCAATCCCTCCGGCGCGTGCCCCAACGACCGGAAGACGTTGAGCACCCGGCCGCGGCTCCCCGCGATCTCTTCATACACCGCCGCCGCTTCCGGCGACCCATCTTCGTTGACCAAAGGTATTCGTGCCATGCTGGTTCCCTCCAAGATGCACAGCAGCCGGTGAATGCGACGGACGCATGTAGACGTGCTCGGACAAACCGGCCAGCGTCGGGCCTCACACTGCCGCACGAGTTCCCGATGACACTATCAGAGTTAGGGAGAGAAGGGGCTCACAGTTGCCGGCCAGGGGAAGAGGTGCGGGATTCCGGCCATTCGCGGAGGAATGCCTCAATGCCGGGATCAACGCGCCAAATCCCGGCGAAGGTCAGGAGTCAATCCCGCGACGAGATCTCCATCGTCACCGGCGTATCATCCGGCAGTTTCAACGGCTCGTCTAGGACTATGACCCCGCCCCTTACTCGCGCAGGTATCCGCGTCATGCAGATAGCATACTCGACACGTGGCAAGATACCACGGCCGACTATAGGGACGGAGATGACAGGAGTGCGACATCGCTCCATTGCGACCCCTGGCCGTACGGACATTGGGCCGACGATGCACTATTCGCGTTGACATGTTCGTCTGGTGAGCGTATATCCGATACTACGGCAGGTGCGGTCCGACCGTACCCGGTCGAATTGTTACTGCAGACCTCGTGAATGCTTGAAGATGATTGACCCCGCAAGTCAGCAGTATTTGAAGCGGGTGCTCTCGGAGCGCATGGCGGATGACCGTGCAATCCTCGATCAGTTGCGAGATGAAGTGAGACCGCTCCGAAATTCCGTCCGCCGAATCCAACCCCGGACAACAACTGCTATTTCCCTCGTTGGAACCGATGGTGGCAATAATCGATTGCAGTTTGATCCATTCCTGGTACAGATCGCGCGGGTTGTAGACTCCAGCAACAATGAGTATTGCCTCGAAGCAGTAACTCCAACGACTAGTATTACGGGACTAAGCGCCCAGCAATTCAATGAGAACGGTGCGCCCTGTACTGTGCTCGGAGAAATGATGGAATATCTTGGAGTGCGGCACCTCACTAGGCTGAGCCACATGATCCGCAGTAATGATGGTGACCGGCCGACGAGTCCAAGTTGGGTGCAGGTTTATCGCGAATTGTTGGAATGGGCGGTCCTGTTTTCGATCGTGCGAACCAAAGACTTCGCTACAGACACGCTCATCATTTATGATGGCCTGCTCCGGAGTAAGTCCTTCGCCGGTGATCTCTTCCAGAGATACCTTCAAGGCATGATGGAGGGCATCGATCGGCAGAGGAGAAACAGGCGTCAGCTATATCTGGTCGGACTAGCCAAGCACAGCAAGGTGCTATCCCGATACCGGCTGGCGATGATGCTGGAGCACGTATTGACGACACACTTTCCAGCCTTTGTTGAAGTCCCGCGCGAGCTCGAAGAGAAGGCCTACATTTGGTCAGAGTACGCTCGCGGCGACGATCGAGTCGATGCAGGCGGAGAGATCAACAAACAAGTCGGCGGCAAGATGTTCTTCGTGAAGTTTGGTCGGGGCAGACGAGATCCGATCTGGCCGGTCGATATATTCCTACCGCAGCGTACTGAAGCACAGACCATTCTTTCCTACATGTTGGCAGATGCGATCAATGGATTTCCCGTGCCGTTCTACCCGTTATGCCTACAGCGCGCGCATGAGAATGCTGCGCTGGTCGATTTCGATTTTGATGTTCTCCAAGATCAGATTTTTGACTCGATCCGCTCCATCCTTGGTGGCGATGCGCCGTCATTGGACGTATTTAGACTCCAGGATGCTGATCCGGCACAACAGCGATACGGATGAGGCAAGCTGTGATGTCAGACATGGAGCTGTTTCCGCGAGACAAGGTTGTCGGTGTGTTCCGCGGCTTCCGAGAGGGTGGCTTAGAGTTTCACGCTGACCTCGTGCTGCCATACCGGAACGAATTTCACAGTGTTCCCATGCACGGCCAGTTTCTCCTCGTCCAACTGGAAACTCCCGATGAGGCCGTGCTTGGTCGTATTGCTGCCTTCTCGTCGGGTACAGGCGAGGAGTTCAACATTCGGGCGGTTCAGGAGGAGCGCCCAGTACCAGACGACCTGCGGCAGCAGTACCTTCGATACCGAGTTAATATCCGCGTCCTTGGTGTGCTGAGGAAGGATACTAACGGTACACTGACATTCGTCGCATCACATCGTCGTTTGCCGCATGTAGGCAGCCCAGTAGCCTTCGCTTCGGACGAAGTACTGAAAGAGATTGCTGGGCACAACCAGGATGGTGCGACGATAGGACACCTTGCGCTGGGGGAGTACATCTATGCTGGTACCAGTGCTGATTTGGATGCTGCTCCCTGGATGCAGATCAAAACGCCAGAAGTACTCGTCAAGTTTCCGGTGGAAAGCCTCGTCTCCCGCCGGAGTTTCGTCTTCGCGCGGGCAGGCTTTGGTAAATCCAATGTAACAAAGCTGCTCTTTAGCAAGCTATATGAGGGCGAACCATCCGTGGAGAAGAGGGGAGGGAAGTCTGCCCCGGTCGGGACGGTTATTTTCGATCCCGACGGTGAGTACTTCTGGCCGGATGATAAGGGCAGGCCCGGGTTATGTGATGTTCCACATCTGGCCGACAAGCTCGTCGTTTTTACCCAACGCGCCGGACCAAGTCCGTATTATGGATCATTCGTCGCAGGAGGAATGCGGCTGGACATCCGGCGCTTGCGTCCGGCTGACGTGGTGGCGATTGCTCTCGGCGCCGAACGGCAAGAGCAGCAGAATGTCCGAAAGCTACGAAGTCTGGATCAAGGCCGGTGGGAACGCCTCGTCAATTTAATCGACGAACATGGCAATCAAGCTTCCCTTACCGATATCTGCCAACTGCTCGATCTCATAGAAGACCGCCAAGAGGCGGAGGCTCTTGCTGCTCGTTCGAACATGACAGCAATCGTTAGGATGCTACATGATAAGAGCAGTCAGCTCATGGATATGCTGATCGAAGCGATCTCAATGGGCAAGCTCTGTGTAATCGACGTTTCTCAAATGAGCAGTGGCCAATCTCTCATCCTATCGGGGCTGATTCTCCGGCGCATTTTCGACAGGAATCAGCAGGAATTCACTGCGGCAGAGCCCCGCACGATTCCTACGATTGCGGTCGTAGAGGAGGCTCAATCGGTCCTCCAGGAGGGGGGATCCGGTACATCTCCCTATATTACTTGGGTTAAGGAAGGGAGAAAGTACGATCTCGGAGCTATGCTGATAACGCAGCAGCCCGGAAGCATTCCGATGGATATTCTAAGCCAAGGCGATAACTGGTTTGTCTTCCATCTGCTATCCGCCGCAGATCTGACCAACGTCCGTAGAGCAAATGCCCACTTCAGCGACGATCTGCTGAGTACACTCCTGAATGAGCCAATCGCGGGACAAGGTGTGTTCTGGAGCTCAGTAGGCGGGAAGCCATATCCTGTTCCGATACGTGCCTTGTCCTTCGAGAAGATGTATCGTGTCGCTGATCCGCAATACTCCCGCCCCGCCGCGGCTACATTCGCATCGGAGCTCAGGGAGCGTCTCAAGGTCACAGTGCGTCCCGCCCAGCACGCCGTGCCAGTGGGACATGATGGTCGGCAATCGGCCTTCGAATCATCAACTGGACGGAACGGCTCCTCCGCAGACACGCAAGATGAGTCCGAGGAGTCAGTCGACATACTCGATACCTTGGAACAGCAGATGGTTGAAGAATTAGAGGGCAATCCAGACTTACTGAAGCGAATTGAAGGAGACGGCGTAGCCTGGGGTTCGCTGAAAGCGTTCTTCTTGGAGGTTCTACCTGCATCATTGGACGACCGGGACTATATGGCCTATCAACTGGTGCGGATGGTGCTCACACGGAAATATGGCCACCAGGGTCAGGACTGGGTATCGTTCAAATCGCCACAAGGTAGCACTTGGGTACGCGCGACCAAGGGTCGCCAATGACGCACCTAGGTGATCGCAAGTCAACGGCGCTGAACGGAATATGCGCGTACTTCACAATGTTTCCTTTGGAATTTCCGTACAGGGTAATCGACCGTTGGTCATCACGGAGAGGCTGGGTCATCGATCCATTCTGCGGCCGAGGCACCACAAACTACGCGGCACGATTGCTGGGGATGCCCTCGATCGGCGTTGATAGCAGCCCGGTCGCCGTCAGTCTCGCACAGGCGAAACTGGTGAATGCCTCGGTAAACGACATCGTTCGGACCGCGGCCGATGTGCTCGACGATGTACCACATCCATCCAGCGTCCCAGGTGGTGAGTTCTGGGAACGAGCCTTTCACCCTGATGTCCTCCAGACCGTCTGCCGACTCAGGGAAGGACTTCTCAGCGACTGCAAATCCGACGGCCGCCGGGCACTTCGAGCCATACTCTTGGGCGCACTTCATGGCCCCCGGAACAAGCATGGCTCGTCCTACTTCTCAAACCAATCTCCTCGCACCTTTGCGCCCAAGCCTCGATACGCGGTCAAGTTCTGGCGTGAGCGGAATCTCGCACCGCCTTTCGTCAATGTATTGCAGATAATCGAGCAGCGAGCGCATCGCTACTATGGCCAAGAGCAGACGCGCGGTCGTGGCGTGGCAGTTCTCGGAGATAGCCGTGAATGCGAGGTCTTTCGTCAGTTTCACGAACATGCGCGAGTGCGAGGGGTTATCACGTCGCCGCCATACTATGGCATGCGGACTTATATACCAGATCAATGGTTAAGATCATGGTTTGTCGGCGGTACTTCAGT
>JBFXAN010000149.1:0-16062 GCA_050184225.1 Dehalococcoidia bacterium
CAGCCCAGATCCGGCGAGGCACCCCGCTCCGCGCGTCAGCGGGGGGAGGGGCCGGGGGAGGGGTCCGTCGCCAAATGCGCTACACACCCAACCAACCGGCAACTCCATACCCCCGCCGCATCCACATCGACGATATTCACCGCCGTGTTCCCCTGAAGCGCACGCCCCGTGGTCAGCGTCTCAACGCGCTCCCAGCCGTGGATTTCGCCGAGCAGTATTCCGAGCGCCAGACCATGTGAAACGACGAGGACGCACTCACCGGGATGCCGTGCGACGATCTCGCGAATTGCGGCCATCGTCCGGAGCGCGACATCATCGCAACTCTCGCCCGATTCACCAGGTAGGCGTTCGATGCCACCTGCCGCGAGCCACGCATCGAAGCCGCCGGGATATCGCTCCATCGCCTCGGATCGAAGCTGTCCCTTCAAGTCGCCGACGTCAATCTCCCGCAGCGCCGGCTGAGGATGCGGGTCGAGCCCAAGCCGTTCGCCGACGATCGTCGCCGTCTCCATCGCCCGAGCAAGATCGCTACTGTAGATCACCTGCACCGAATGCTCGGCGGCGATCCGCTCCGCCAGCCGCGCCGCCTGCGCCCGGCCGGTGTCGGAGAGCGGCGTCTCCTGGGTCTGGTATCGGCCCTCACGGTTGCCGAGTGTCTCGCCGTGGCGAACGAGGATGAGGACGGTCGTTTTCGCCGTCTCGGGCGGGGTATCGGTTGACATACGTATCCTTCGTTCGCCTCCGAGCGGAGCCGGGACTTGTCTTTCCTACTCAAGGAATCGGTGATGTCAGCCGATCAGTCGGCGTGCGCCGACTGACGGCGAGGCAGCAGCCGGGACAGGCGCTGCGCGAGCGACGGCCGTCGAACAACAGGCACCTGGACGCCGACCGCGGCGAGCAGTTGGGCCGGCGTCACCCCTGCCCCATCCCAGGTGGCCGGAAACTCGTCCGTCACCTCGCAGCCGAACATCCGGTACGCGCCCGCTTTGGCTAGCTCTCCTGGGCGCAGCGCCGGACGCACGAGGAGCGCGAGCACGCATGCCCGCTCCCCGGTTTCCCAGCGGTGCCCGATGCCGTCCCTTTGAGTCGCCTCGATCAGCGCCTCACGTCCCGCCGCCGGCGCCTGCGCCCACGCCTGCTGAAACTGCACGATCGCGCGGTTCCGCGCCATCGTCCGCCAACCAATCGCTGTATCGAGCATCGTCTTCAACCCCGCTGCGATAGGTGCTGCTCGTCCCATGGTAACGCGGGACCGGAAATCCTGCACAACCGTCATGGACACCCGGACCCCCACTCGACGACGCCCCCTCCGTTGCGTTTCAAAGGCGGACGGCCTCGCTCACGGTTCCAGTGCTGCCATCACCCCGGCCTCGATCCGCTTGAGATCGGCGGGATTGCTCGGCGCGTGGCCGTCGAGATCGCGCACATAGAACACATCGACGACCTCGCGGCCGAGCGTATCGACCTTCGCCAGATTGATATCCAGCCGGAGGTCGAAGAGGGCGCGGGTGATATCGTGAAGGAGCCCGGCCCGATCCTCGGCGTGGATCTCGACCAGCGTCGCATGCGCCGATATCCGCGGATCGGCCACCACCCGTGTTGGAATCCGTCGCCGGTGCTCTGGAATCATCCACCGGGACGCATGCATCTTCTCGCGAAGCGCGGCTTCGAGATCGAGCTCGCCGATCAACACGCGCGGTATGTCACGCTGGACCCGTCCCCATCGTTCCTCGTCGATGCCGACGTTGAGCGCGTCGACGACGTGAAGCGATTGCAGCGCCACGCCATCCGATCGGGTCACAAACCGTCCGCCGAGCACGCTGATGTTGTTGAGCGCCAGCACGCCGGATGTGATCGCGAGCAGTCCCGGCCGGTCCTCCAACGCAAGCGCGAGGTCATCCGCCGCGTCCCCACGCGTGACCTCCAGTCGCACCTCGCCCGGCACGGGCGCCGGCCACATCAACCGGACATGCTGGGCGAGCTCTGCCGGCGTCCATGCATCCGTATAGCTGCGTGGCATCGCGGCGAGATGCTGACGCACGACACCCTCATTGACGGTCCCGCCGACCAGCTCGAGCAACGGCGCGATCTCGAACGCGGGCCGCACGGACGGCACTGCCCGCTCCCGGCGGCGAAGCTCATCGTCCACGCCTTCATACAGCCGCTGCATCAGCGCCGCCTTCCACGGGCTCCACACGGCGGGTCCGGTCGCGCGGGAGTCGGCGACCGATAGCAGATAGAGGATGCGCAACGTGCGGCCGTCGGCCACCGCGTCTGCAACATCACGGATCGTCGCCGGATCGTCCAGGTCGCGTCGCGTCGCGATCGTCGGCAACAGCAGATGGTGCTCGATCACACGGGCGACCGTCGCCGCCGTGCGCGGTCCGAACTGCGCCCGCCGGCAAAACGCCCGCGCCGCCCGCGCCCCGGCAACGGCGTGGTCGCCGGGCCATCCCTTGCCAATATCGTGCAGCAGCGCGGCCAGCAGCGCGTCGTCCAACGAGTCCAGCTCTGCCGCCACGCCGGCCAGCGCCGGCTCCGGACTATCGCGCCGCGCGAGCGCGAGCGTCTCGGCGACAGTCTTCCAGAGGTGGACATCGACCGAATGCAGATGAAACGGCGCGTATTGGGGCAAGCCGCGGACATGCCCCCACTCCGGCAAGGCGCGGACTGCCCAGCCGAGCGCATCGAGCGCGTCAAACACCTCATACCCGCGGTCCCCTGCCCGCAACAGGGTGAGAAACCCCTCACGGTCCTCCGCCGTCCACATCGGCCCCATCGCCGAGCGGATCATCGCCTCCTGCTCCGCATCAAATGGCCGCCCTGCCTCGGTCGTCGCCCGCGCGGCGAGCGTTAGCACCGTGCCCGAGAAGAACGGCCGCGGCGCTCGCTCTTCGTCCGGCGACGCGCGTCGATCGAGAAATCCCGGCCGCCACCACCGACGTGGCTCCTCCGACGGACGGGATACGGCCTGCTCCCAGTGGCCCCGGACCAGCCGGTCGACCTGATGCGCATCCTGATACAGGCGCTGACTCCATGCCTGGCTCTCGACGCCAAGCCACTCGGCGACGACATGGTGCAGGTCGTGGACGTAGACATCGAACGCCTTACCGCTCACCGCGTGCAGGGCGTTGCGCGTGGCGAGGAGCGTCTCGCGGACGCTGGCGGCCGCCGGTGACGCCGATAGAAGGGCTTCGCCGGGGTGCGACGCGAGCGTCGTCTCGTGCGCCGTCCGCTCCGCGAGATCGCTCGTTTCGGCTCCCATAAATCGCCGAGGCGCAGGACCTGGCAGGCCGGCAGGCTCACGCCGTAGAAGGCGGGACCCCGACGGAGGGGTTCCCGTCCGCCATGCCAGCTCCCGCCCGCGCGAATCCCAATGAATTCCCTGGAGCGCGCGAAGGCCGCCCCTGCCCTCTTTCACGTTCAACTCTTGGAGTGGAAAAGATTCCCGTTGACGGCGAGCGCGCTCCAGCTCGCTGAGCCTACCGCTGAGGTCGAGACGGCCACGGTGCAGCAACTCACTCATCGCGTGTTTGAGGTCGCCGAACAGGTCGAGATCCCCGGCAACCAGCCGCGCATCCAGCAGCGCCGTCAGCGTCTCGATATACTCGCGCGCCGCTTGGATCGCCTCACGCACGCTGCGGACGGCATGCCCGACTTTCAGGCCGGCATCCCACAGTGGATAAAAGACCCGCTCTGCCCCCGCTGGCACACTGCCAGGATGCAGGAGCATCAGATCGACATCGGAATGCAGACACAGCTCGCCGCGTCCGTATCCGCCAACGGCGACGAGCGCCGCGCGGCCCTGCCCGGGCAAGAGCCTGGCGACATCGCGGTCGAGCGCCGCCGTCAGTTGCCGGCAGATCGCCTCCCCGGCGCCGGTCTTACCGCCACGCGTGATCAGCTCCTGCCGCAGCGAGACATACGAATCAAGCATCAATCAGTTCGAAGGTTGGAGTCTGGAATCCTGGGTTCGAAGCTCGGGCTTGTTTGCTCAATGACTGCCGAACTGCCCGATCTTCAAACCCAGGATTCCTCTGGCACTACAGCGCGTCGCGGCCGCGCTCGCCGGTACGAATCCGAATCACATCATCGACCGGTAGGATTGCGATCTTACCGTCTCCGATCGAGCCGGTCTGTGCCGTGCGCTGAATCGTGTCGATCACGGTCGCCACCATACCATCGTCGACCAGTACGTCGATCCGGGTCTTCGGTACGAAGTCAACCTGATATTCCGCGCCGCGGTACACTTCGGTGTGGCCGGCCTGCCGTCCGAAGCCGCGTACGTCGCTCACCGAAAGACCGGTCACGCCGGCCGACTTGAGCGCATCCTTCACATCATCGAGCTTGAACGGCTTGATGAAGGCAATGATCAGTTTCACTCGTCGCTCCTTTGATGTGAGCCATTAGCCGTTAGCCACTAGCCCTTAGCTATTAGCCGTTAGCGCCGCTCGAACATGTAGCTCTGCCAACGATATTCTCTGGGACGGACTAACGGCTAACGGCTAATGGCTACTCCGCAAGCACGTAGCCGCGCTCTTCGTGCAGGGCAATGTCCAGGCCGGCGACTTCGTCGTCTTCGCTGGCACGGAGCCCCATCACTGCCTTCACGATCAGGGCAAGGATGTACGAGGCGATGAAGCTGAACGCGATCACCGCAACGACCGCCACGATCTGCTTCACCAGGAAGCCGCCGTCACCATAGAACAGGCCGTCCGGGCCGGCCTCATTGAAGGCAGTGTCGGCAAAGAGTCCGAGCATCAGCGAGCCGACGATACCGCCGACGAGGTGAACGCCGATCACGTCGAGTGAGTCGTCATAGCCGAAGCGGAACTTGAGACTGACGGCCAGGAAGCAGAGCACCCCGGCGACGAGGCCGATAATGATCGCGGACATCGGGCTGACAAAGCCGGCGCACGGCGTGATCGCGACCAGACCCGCAACCGCACCAGAAGCCGCGCCGAGGGTGGTCGGCTTGCCCGTCTTGATCCACTCCGCGAAGACCCAGCCGCCCGCCGCGATTGCCGCGGCGACCTGCGTGGTGACGAAGGCGTTGGCGGCGACGCTGTTTGCGCCGAGCGCCGAACCGGCGTTGAAACCGAACCAGCCGAGCCAGAGGATACCGGTGCCGAGGAGGGTGAGCGGTAGGCTGTGCGGCCGGATCGGCTCTTTCGGCCAGCCACGGCGCTTGCCGAGCACCAGAATCAGCGCGAGGGCCGCTGTGCCCGCGTTGATATGGACCACCAGACCACCGGCGAAGTCACGAGCGCCGTAGTCAAACAGCCAACCGTCCGGGGCGAAGGCCCAGTGTGCGACGATCGAATAGACGATCAACGACCAGAGCGCGCAGAAGACGACCCAGGCCGAAAACTTCATCCGCTCCGCCACCGCGCCCGTGATCAGGGCCGGCGTGATGATCGCGAACATCATCTGGAAGACCATGAACGACGAGCCGGGGATCGTGGCGGCGAAGGCGCTCGGTTCCGCGCCGATGTCCTTCAGCCCGAAGAAATCGAAATTGCCGATAAACTTGCCACCCGGGCCAAAGGCCAGTGAAAAGCCGATGATCACCCACAGGAACGTGACAACGGTAATCGTGAAGAAGTTGGCCATCAGCATGGCGAGCACGTTCTTCGCCCGCACCATGCCGCCGTAGAATAGGGCCAGTCCGGGCGTCATGAACAGCACTAACGCCGCGGACGTCAGCACCCACGCCGTATCGCCCGTATCGATCTCCATAGAAGCCTCCTGCCAGGAATAGCGGGGCGCCCCCCGTTTGTGACAAGGGTGCGGCAATACTGTTTCATGAGCGTTGCGCGAATGTTTCAATTGCGTTACGGATTGGCGATTATGGAGCGTAGCCGTGCGGTGGGCGTGGCGCCCGGTGAGGGGATGCGATGAGGCGTTGCCGATGGCCGCGACGCTCAAGGCATCAATAGAGTCGCGCGTAGAATAGCAGGTTCACTGATGTGATGCAGCGGCTATGATGTCGCGGGAGCAGATGATGGTCGATTCCTCCCTGACGCAGTTGCGCGCGCTTCGAGACAGTCCCGCCGAACAGTTCGACCTCGCGCTGCGATTGGTGGCGAAGGAACGCAACGCCGATACCGTGATCGCCGCCGCCGCGGTGATCGAAGCGGTGGCGGATGAGCGTGCCCGCGCTCCCCTCCTGGCGCGGTATGACGATCTCGACCAGAACGGCGCTCGGCGCGACCCCGGCGGCGCGATCCGCATTGCCCTCCTGCGTGCCCTTGCCCCGATCGCCCGGTCCGACGACGCCGGCCTTTTCGCCCGTGCCGCCGCGACCTATGAACATCGATACGGAGAAGTCGCCGGCGACCTGCGTGCCGCTGGTGTGCTCGGTCTCAGCCAGGTCGACCGCAATCTCGCCGGCTTCCACGCCGTCCGCCTGCTCCACGACCAGCACACCTCGCCGATGTCGGGCGAGCCCGCCGTCACGGCAGCGCGGGTGCTCGCCGGGATCGGTCAGCCGCTGCCGCTCTACGCCGTCGTCGTCCGTGACAACGGCCTGCCCGGCGAGATCGTCGGCGAGTGCCTGCGCGGACTGACGGAGCTGCCCGCGTCGCTGATCCCGCCCCTCATCGATCGCTATCGCGAGAACCGCGACGAAGTCGTCCTCCTCGGACTCTATGACCTCCTCCTCCAGCACCCGGCTCACTCTGATTACATGCCCGTCGTGCGCGACTTCCTTCGCACCACAGCCCTGATCGACCTCTACCGGTCCCTCGTCGCCACGCTAATCGCCGGCCGCGATCCAGCTTGGCTGAACGAACTGAAGCGCCAGGCCGAGGTGGAAAAGCACCCGGTCAAAGCCGAGATCCTGCGCGAGGCGCTTCCGCCCCGCTGATTGGTCCTCGATGAACACCGTTCGCGATACAATCGAGGCGGATTCTGAACCGCAGGATGGCCGCGGTTTCAGCCGTGCCCGCTGCGCATTCGAGATCGAGAGGAAGTAGCGCGATGCCCCCTCTGCTCACCCGCCGCCGTTTCACGGCAGACGAGTTCCATCGGATGGCACGAGCCGGCATCCTCCATGAGGATGACCGTGTCGAACTCCTTGACGGAGAGATCATTGAGATGGCCCCGATCGGCAGCCGTCACGCGTACTGCGTCATCAACCTTTCGGAACAATTTACATTGCGCGTCTCAGGACGGGCGGTAGTCAGCGTCCAGAATCCTGTGCGATTGTCCCGCCATTCAGAGCCACAACCTGATCTGCTCCTCCTTCGCCTCCCGGCAGAACGCTATAAGGACACGCTTCCGGGCGCTGATGACGTGTTGCTCATCGTCGAAGTATCGGACACGACCGTCGCATCCGATCGGCGCACCAAACTACCGATGTATGCGGCCGCGGGAATCCCCGAGGCGTGGCTGGTGAACCTACCCCGCAACTCAATCGAGGTGCATCGAGAGCCGCGCGACGGCCGCTACCAGCAGGTAACCGTCTACCGACGGGGAGACTCGATCACGTTGCTGGCACTTTCCGATATCACCGTTACTGTTGATGCCATCCTCGGCTAGTTGGCGCTTGCGTTGAGTGACAGAAGGGTCAACCGCATGGCTACGACCGTCCGCATCTCACTGGATCAATGGCTCTCGCAACCAGACACCGAGCCTTCAAGCGAGTTCGTCTGTGGGGAGATGCTACAGAAGCCAATGCCGAATTTCCCCCACTATCTCCTTACTGGGCTATTGGTTCGGCTGCTCGGCAATTTTACGGCGCTTCATAATCTCGGTTTCGTCGGACCGGAGTTGCGCTGCGTGTTCGGCCCATTGACAGGTCGTCGCGGCTATGTACCGGACATCGCTTTCGTCCGCAGAGATCGATTGCCTCGCGGTGACGCTAGGTCACTCGTGCCGTTTCCCTATCCGCCCGACCTCGCAATCGAAGTCCTCTCACCCGATCAGAACATCGGGCGATTTACCGAGAAGCTGCAATTCTATCTCCGGCATGGCGTCCGTCTCGTCTGGGTCGTCGACCCGATTGCCGAGACCATCACGGTCCATCGGCCGGACGCCGACCCGTTCACGCTCAGCGTCGGCGACACCCTCGATGGCGATGACGTCGTCCCCGGCTTCACCCTCCCCGTAGCGGATATCTTTGCCCAGTTGACGCTCGACGACGGCCAGGTCGGCGCCTAGACACAATCGACACCCCGCTCGCCGGCGGTTCTGACGGCATTGCGACTGCGTCTGACGGTGGTATGATTCGGCCGGGAGGATGGCAGCGATGGTTGCCTCCAGTGCGACAACGCTCCGAGATGCGCTCGGCTCACCCCGGATTGTGTCGGGTCCGCCACGCTCGCTCCACCTCGACCTGCCTTGCCTGATCAACGAGCAGGATGAACCGCTGCGCCTGCTCGCCTCATGGCTGCTCGACGAGCACGAGGGCGCGGTCTTCTACGCCGGCTCTGGCGGCGCCGTCCGTGCCCACATTCCACCGCATGCGATCGGGTTTCGATTGCGACGCTGGCCCTCCGAGGGGCTTGCGCCCGAGTACCTCGACTGGCGCTTCGCGTGAGGTGATCGCTCCCTGACCTTATCGCCGGTTGCGAGAGACCCTCATGAGTCAGGCACCGACCAGAGACTTCCTGGCACTGAACGACCACCGCGCTGCGGACCTCCTCGCCATCGTCGAACGCGCCCAGACCCTCGCGGCATGCTGGTGCGAACGCCGCATGCCGCGTGGTCTCGACGATCGACGGATCGCACTCATCGTCGATGATGGCGGCTGGCGCAACACAACCGCCTTCGACCTCGGCATCCAGGCGATGGGCGGAACATGTGTACATGCGTCGGTCACGTTCGACGGGCGTGAGCCGGTCGCTGACCTGGCGGCCTACCTCGACAACTGGGTGGATGCAGCCGTTATTCGCACACCCGATCTGGCATTGCTCCGGCAGTTCGCTTGCGCTGCTCGCTCGCCGGTGATCAACGCCCGAACGCGCTCCAATCACCCCTGCGAGACGCTCGGCGACCTCAGCTTTCTCCGCCATGAATGGGGTAGCATCAATGACCTCCGGATTGCCGCCGTTGCACCGGACGACAACATCAGTCGCTCCTGGGCCGAAGCCGCCGCGGCCCTTCCCCTCACGGTGGTCCAGATCTACCCGGAACCGTGGCACGTTCGCGATCCATCACGATTCAGCGCTCGATTCTCGACCACCACCGATCTCGATGCACTGTGCGACGCCGATGTCGTGATCACGGATTGCTGGCCCCGCAATCCGGATGCGGAGGCACTGCTTCCATATCAGATCACGGCGGATGTATTGCGGCGGCTCAAACCAGAAGCGATCTTCATCCCGTGTCCCCCGGTCACGCGGGGCCAGGAGGTGTCCGAGGAAGCAATGCACGCGCCGGCGTGCCGGGTGGTCGAAGCCAAGGCGTTTCTGCTCCACGCGCAGAATGCGCTCTTGGAATGGATCTTCGCCGCATAATTGCCAGGTGAGCCGGCTGGCAAGGACTGAGTTGCTCATTCAGAGCATTCGAGGGAGGAGCGACACCATGACGACGATGCAGCAGACACCAGCGGCACGAGCAGAGCAACGCGCCAAACCCTTTATCGTGTCGGCGGACTGTCACGTGAACGAGCCACCCGACCTGTGGGAGAAGAGGGTCGCCGAGCAGTACCGCCACCGCCTGCCCCATCGCGAGATGCGCAACGGCGAGGAGTGGGTCGTCGTCGAGGGCCATCGCCCGGTGCGTGTCCGCCAGCTCAAGCTCGAAGGCGAAGACCTGGAGCGGAGCCAGGCCGGCAGCCGCGATCCGGAGGAGCGTCGCCGCGACCTCGAACGGGACGGTGTCGACGCCGAGGTGATCTACCCAAACCGCGGCCTGCTCATGTATACGTCGCCGGACCCTGGTTTCCAAACCGAGATGTGCCGCGTCTGGAACGAATGGTCCTACGAAACCTTCAAGGGCTACTGGGATCGGATGGCGCCGACCTGCGCCGTCGCCCCGGTTGATGTTCCCAGCGCGATCGCCGAGCTCGAACGCTGCGCGGCGCTCGGCTTTCGCTCTGTCTTCATGCCGGCCCAGGTCGCGGGCAAGCCATACAACTCGCCGGAGTACGAGCCGCTCTGGGCTGCCGTCCAGGACTGTGGCATCCCGATCTCCTTCCACGTCGGCACGGGGCGCGACCCGCGCACAGCGAGCGGCAACGGCGGCGCGATCATCAACTACGCGATCCACGCACTCGGCGCCGCCCAGGAGCCGGTAGCCCAACTCTGCTCCTCCGGCATTCTCGAGCGCTTCCCGAACCTGCGCTTCGTCACAGTCGAAGCCGGCATCGGCTGGATCCCTTGGCTGCTCCACGCCCTCGACGAGGCCGCTCACAAGCATCATTTCTGGGTGCGGCCACAGTTGCCGATGCTCCCTTCGGAATACTGGCGTCGCCAAGGATACGCCAGCTTCCAGGATGACCCCATCGGCCTGCAGCTCTGCCGAGAGATCGGCGTCGACAATATGCTCTGGGGGAACGACTATCCCCACCATGAGGGCACCTGGCCCCATTCCCAGGAGGTGATCGCCCAGACGATGGGCCATCTCACCGACGAGGACCGAGCGAAAGTGTTGGGCCTCAACGCGGCGAAGCTCTACGGTTTCACCGTGCCGGAGGTATCCGCCTGAACCACACGGCCTCCGTCACGTTCACAGATCGTCGACAGCCGAACGACGCCATGGGCGGGTGACTGATGCTGCTGCGCGTCACGCTCCATGGCCGGCGCTATGAGTTCCCCGACCTGCGTCGCCTCATGAGCAAGGCGAATGAGGAGAAGTCGGGCGACCATCTCGCCGGTGTTGCGGCGGAGAGCGCGATCGAGCGCGCCGCCGCCCGGTTTGTCCTCGCCGAGGTGCCCCTCTCGGCACTGCGCGAGAATCCCGCCGTCCCGTACGCCGAGGACGAGGTCACGCGCGTGATCGACGACGCGGTCGACGAGACGGTTTACGCGGAGATCAAAGGTTGGCGCGTCGGCGCGTTCCGCGAGTGGCTGCTCGCCGATACCACGACCGGAGACATGATCCGGCGGCTCTCCGCCGGCCTGACCGCCGAGATGGTTGCGGCGGTCACAAAGCTGATGTCGGCATTGGACCTCGTCTCCGCCGCCGCGAAGCTGCGCGTCACGGCGCGCTGCCGCAACACGGTCGGTCTACCGGGGACGCTCGCCAGCCGGAATCAGCCCAATCATCCCACCGACTCGCCGGAAGGGATCGCCGCCGCGATCTACGAAGGTCTCTCCTACGGCTCCGGCGACGCCGTCATCGGCATCAACCCCGCCGACGACCGCTTCGATTCTGTCGCCCGCCTGCTCGAGATGACCCATGGCATCATCGAACACTGGCAGATCCCCACGCAGAACTGCGTCCTCGCCCATATCACCACGCAGATGCAGTGCCTCCGCGCCGGCGTGCCGGCCGGGCTGCTCTTCCAATCCCTCGCCGGGTCGCAGGCCGGCAATCAGTCATTCGGCATTTCCGTGCCGTTGCTCGACGAGGCACACGACCTGGCGCGACGGCACTGCGTCTCGCCAGGGCCGAACGTGATGTACTTCGAAACCGGCCAGGGATCCGAACTTTCTGCCGAAGCGCACCACGGCTGGGACCAACTCGTGATGGAGGCCCGCTGCTATGGACTGGCCAAGCGCTATCAGCCGTTCCTCGTGAACACCGTCGTCGGCTTCATCGGCCCGGAATACCTCTACGACGCGCGCCAGATCCAGCGCGCCGCTCTCGAAGACCACTTCATGGGCAAGCTCACCGGCCTGCCGATGGGCTGTGACGCCTGCTATACCAACCACGCCCGCGCCGACCAGAACGACATCGAAAGCCTGGCCGTGCTCCTCACCGCTGCCGGCTGCAACTACTTCATGGGCGTTCCAATGGGCGACGACGCGATGCTCTCCTACCAGTGCACGAGCTACCACGACACGGCAACGCTGCGGCACCTCTTCAAGCTCCGTCCCGCTCCCGAATTCGAGGCGTGGATGGAACGCATCGGCTTGATGGAAGACGGCAGGCTCACCGCCGCCGCCGGCGACCCAACCTTCTTCGCCGGGCGGTGATGCAGTGTCCGACAAGCGGTATGCAACCGACGAACCGACCATCGACCTGCCCGACCCCACGACCGCCGAGGCACGACGCCGGTCTGGTGTGGGGCAGCCGGCGACACCTTCGGCCCTCCATGACCTGATTGCCGCGACCAGCGCCCGTATCGGCGTCGGCCGCGCGGGAAGCCGTCCGCCCACGCAGGCGTTGCTGCGCTTCCAGGCGGACCACGCCGTCACCCAGGACGCCCTCTATCGCGAGGTCGATCCGGCCCAGGTCGAGACGTGGGGACTGCTCAGCGTCCGCTCGGCGGTCAGCGGCGGCCGGCGGGAATACCTGCTCCGTCCCGACCTCGGCCGCCGCCTCGGCGACGCCGCCGGACATTTCCTCCAAGAACGGTGTATCGCCGCTCCCGAACTCCAGATCGTCGTCGGCGATGGCCTCAGCGCCGAGGCGATCGAGACGAACCTCGGCGACCTCCTGCCTGCCCTGATCGAGCGCGCCGCCATCGCCGGCCTGCAAACCGGTACCCCGGTCTTTGTCAAGGATGCCCGCGTCGGCGTGATCAACGAGTTCGGTGATCTGCTGCGGCCGGAGGTGATCGTGCTCCTGATCGGCGAGCGCCCCGGACTGGGCCGTGCAGAGGCGCTCAGCGCCTACCTCGCCTACCGCCCTCGGTCCGGTCAGACCGATGCCGATCGTAACGTCATCAGCGGCATCTTCGCCGGCGGTATTCCTCCTCGGCAGGCGGCCGCCGCGATCGTCGACCTCGCCCACACGATGATCGAGCATCAAGCGTCGGGCGTGCGCCTGAAGCGCGCGCTCGCATCCGGCCAATCGTGACGCGTGGCCACGGCCGGCTTTGAGGACGAGTTTGGCGGCGACCGTGAGGCGTTGTGGCGGCAGGCCGGGATCGCGGCCCTCGTCTAGGGGCCTGCACATCTCCCGGACGTGACACCGAACCGGGACACGTCTGCGGACGAGTGTGCTGTTCTTGTCCTGCTCTTCGCCTGGTAGGCATCAGCCTCCGTACAGCAGTATACTGCCGTGAAGTACGATGTCGGATCATGCGACGGGCCGTCAGTCTCAGGAAGGTGGAGCGCAAGGTTGAGAAGTTCCGCCTGCTCCGTGTATAGCCAGACCTGGGATATACGCTTGGGGAGGAACGCAATGACTTTCAGAGATGGAACACTCTATACGGCAACTCGACTTTCGCCCAGCGATCCCTATTGGCGAGATGTCGTTGATGCTGTGCAGCGGCGGACCAAGCCGAACACCGGCACGTTCACCGTGCAGGAGGTTTACTCCCTCCGTTGGAGAAATAAACCGTTCCCATACAGCTACACGTACGAGTTTCGGCCCAACCGACGGTTCTTCTGGCACGGATCGAGTATCCAAAATCTCCAACGAATCCTGGATGAAGGTTTCAAGCCTGGCATGGGAGGCATGCTTGGGCCGGGGATCTACACAACTTTTCACATCAATAAGAGCTGGGGCTATGCTCCAGAAAGGTTCGTCATGTCAGTGATGATCTATGCACCAAACACGGTATGCTTCCACTCGGGCGATGTCGTAGATCTAAATTCAGTGAGCTATCTGAAACAGGCACACGATGCCATCGAGGTAAGAAGCGGTGTGATGGTCGGAACATGGTCGATGAACAATCATGAAATCTGTGTCCAGGAATCAGTGCGTGCCATTCCCCGCTTTATTACCAAGCTCACGCACAAGCCATAGCTGTAGCAGGGCAGCGCGGTCTAAGGAGAGGAGTCGGCGATGACGAGTATCTATGGGGGACGAACCTCTCGGCCAGATCTCGCAGTCCTCGCCGATGTCCGGCAGCGGAATGCCGCGCTCGTTCAGCGGGCGGTGATGCCGAGCGACGATGACGCGCATGATCGTCTGATCGGCTGCGTGCTCGGACTGGCGGTCGGCGATGTGCTCGGCTGCCCGGTCGAGGGCTTGCGCTTTCGCGATATTCAGCGGCGCTACGGCTCGGTAGGCGGCCTCCTGATTCCCGAGTACGGCCGGCACTGGCGACTTCCCGGCCTGCACTCGGACGACACCCAGCAGGCACTGGCCGTCCTCATCGCATTGGAGCGAGATGGGCGGCCGCGCAGTGGAGCGGGCGCAGCCGCACCCGACCGCCAGATCGCTGAGCGGCTCGCCTCCCTCTACGTCCGGGGGATGCAAGCGGATGTCCGTGCGGCCTTTGGCTGCTGGCGCGGCACGGGGCGAAACTTCCGCAGCGCCGTTTCCCGGATGAGCAAGGACGGGCATGCCCCTGGCGCGCAGGGGCTGGTTGGTAGCATCACGCAACGACTGGGGTTCAACCAGCGTGCGACAACTTGGCCGTTTGGCTACGGCGAACCGAGCGCTGGGCTCGGCGCCGTGATGCGCATCCCGCCGCTCGGCGTCGCTGCGACGGGCGACAGCTTTGAGGCACTCGCGCGGCTCGTCGCCGCCGTGACGCTCATTACCCACACCCATCCGCTGGCGGTGGTCAGCGCCGCAGCCGCGGCCTTTGCCAGCCGGTTGCTGGTTGACTGTCAGCACGACACATTCTCCCCCGACCAATTCCTCGCCGACCTGAGCGCCAGGGTGCGCTCACTCGAGGAGCACTTGCCGTCAGTTCTTGGGGAGGGCGAGTACGCGGTCCAATCTGAGCAGCAGACGACGCTGGTGTCGACGCTCATCACGGCCGTGGCTGGATTGGTCCGAATCGAACCCGCAACTGTGATGCGGGATCTTGCCGAACGTAGTGCGGCTGCGACGGGCCGGCGCACTCATCCCACCGAGGGGTTCGCGCCGGTCGGCGTGGCGGCCTGCCTCTACTTCTTCGCCCATGATGCCGGTGACCCAGCAGCCGCATTGCTCGCCGCGATCAATGCCGGCGGTGATACCGACACGATCGGCGCCATCGTCGGCGCTTTCTCTGGTGCCCTGTACGGGCCAGCGGCCTTCCGGCAATTCCTCCCCGATCTGGTGGCGCTGGAGAGTATCATCCGTACAGCCAACGGCGAGCGTGTCGACTTGATCGCCGAGGAGACGCGCCTGACCAGGCTCGAAGAAGAGATCAAGGCGAGACTCGCAGAGACGGTCGCACGCCGGATGAATGGAGGGTCAGCGATGAACCAGCAGCCACGGAATAGCGGATGGGTTGAGGATGACCCGCCCGCTCCCGGCACGGTACCCACACAGCCGAGTGGACAATCGGGTGGCACCGCATCCCGTACTGGTCGGCGGCCGGCAAAGTTCGACCCGCAGGATCTGACCACGTTGCCAGGCGTGACCAAGCTGGACCAGGGCAATGTGCCGGCCGATGTGATCGACCATACGCAATCGGGCGCTTTTACCGTTCGACAGTACTATCAGGTGGACGACGTGCCGCGGTGGCGCGCGTGGCGGGATCTGCTCACGAAGTCGGGCGGAGAGGAGCAGTGGGTCTTTTACGGCTGTCCGCCGACGATGGCTGAGGAAGTGCTGGGGGACAACGAGCCTGCACCGTACGGCGAGTTTTTCCCGCGGGTCTTCGGCCAGCACGCGCTTTATCTCTTTCGGCGGGCATCAGATGCAGCCCGAGCGACATTCAAGTTCGGGACGGCGAACGAGGGCTACTTGCTCAGCTGCCGGCTTGTTACCGGCGCGACCTTTCGCACCAAACAGGCGAATCCACAGGCCGATGCACCACCGCAAGGTCGCGACACTGTGATCGTTCCCAAGGGGACCGATCTTGGATTCGGAGTCCTCCGCGGGGATATGTACGTGGCCTTCGACCCGGCACGAATGCTAACGCGCTATATCACCCATATCGAGCGGCCCTCGGGTGGGTAGCACAGAACGAGCATCCTCCCTGCGTCGCGCGGGAACGCTCGCGCACGGCGAAGTTGGTATGAGCCTGCCACATTGGCTCTAGTAGGCAGAGGGAGCGATGGGCGGTTGGAACGTCCTGATAATCCTCACTCTGGTGGTGGCATGGCTTGTACCGTCATT
>JBFXAN010000150.1:0-16046 GCA_050184225.1 Dehalococcoidia bacterium
ACCGCCTCCAGAGTGGCCAATCCCAAGCCTACGGCCTCGCCTTCATGGGCGGCGTCTTCGTCGTCGCGGCCGTCATGTTCGTGGTGGCATCATGAACTACCTAACCCCCCGGCCCCCTTCCCTCGCTGGGTAGGGGGAGTCAGGTCGACCGTTGGTTGAGCACATGTCGATCCCACAATCGAACGAAATACTGGCACCCTCGGTGAACCAGGACTCCCCCTTCCCTGCGAGGGAAGGGGGCCGGGGGGTTAGGTAAGCATGCTAACCGCAACCATCTTCCTCCCCGTGATCGGCGCGCTCGTTATCGCCCTGCTGCCCAGCGGCAACAAGACGCTGCCGCGCGTCGTCGCCCTCGCCTTCACGTTCGTCGCCTTCGTGATGTCGGTCGCGTTGCTCGTCGGCATGGACCGCGACAGCTCCGACATCCAGTTCATCAACCGCACCGACTGGCTGACGGCGACCGTCGCCAACCTCAACCTGCAATATCTCGTCGGCGTCGATGGCATCAGCGCGCCGCTGATCGCACTGACGACGTTCCTGACACTGCTGGCTGTACTCATCTCCTGGGACATCGACCTGCGCCCAAAGGAGTACTTCGTCTGGATCCTCGTCCTCGAGACAGGCGTCCTCGGCGTCTTCAGCGCCCTCGACCTGATGCTCTTCTTCCTCTTCTGGGAGGTTGAGCTTGTGCCGATGTATATGCTGATCAGCGTCTGGGGCACGGGCCGCAAAGAGTACTCGGCCTTCAAGTTCTTGATCTACACGATCGCCGGTTCCGCGCTGATGCTCGTCGGTCTGCTCTCGCTCGGCTTCAGCGCCGGCTCGTTCGACTGGATGGTCCTGCGCGAGTCACCGATCGCCGATGGCATCATTCCCGCGACCGCGATGTTCTTCCTGATCGTCGCCGCCTTCGCGGTGAAGCTGCCGGTCGTACCGTTCCACACCTGGCTGCCGGACGCGCATACCGACGCGCCCACCGCCGTCAGCGTCCTGCTCGCCGGCGTGCTGCTGAAGATGGGCGGCTACGGCATCATCCGCTTCGGCGCCGGCCTCTTCCCCGACGTGATCGACCGCTACGGCATGCTGCTCGCCGTCCTCGCCGCAATCAATGTCCTCTACGGCGCCCTGCTCGTCCTGCGTCAGACCGACCTCAAACGCCTCGTCGCCTATAGCTCCGTCTCCCAGATGGGCTACGTCCTCCTCGGCATCGCCGCGATGGGCGCGATCGGTATGACCGGCGCCACCGTCCAGATGGTCAGCCACGGCTTCATCAGCGGCCTGCTCTTCGCCCTCGTCGGCTTCGTCTATAGCCGCACCCACACCCGCGAGATCGCCGACATGCGGGGCCTCGGCGGACGCATGCCGCTCGTCGCCATCGTCTTCACCGTCGCCGCCTTCGGCACCGCCGGCCTGCCCGCGCTCTCTGGCTTCGTCGCCGAGTTGCTCGTCTTCCTCGGCTCCTTCTCCAAGTTCGAGTGGGTGATCGTCGTCACCGTCTTCGGCGTCGTCCTCTCCGCTGCATACATGCTCTGGACCGTCAAGCGCGTCTTCCACGGCCCGCCGATGGAACGCTGGTCCGGCCTCACCGACGCCACCCGCTGGTGGGAAGTCGTCCCCATGGGCGCGATGGTCGCCGCGATGCTCGTCGTCGGCATCTACCCCGCCGTCCTCACCGACGTAATCGAACCGAGCGTCCGCCCCATCGTCGAACGCCTCGGATAGCTGGAGAACGAGGGTCAACTTGAAAGGGAGCCCAAACTTGTCATCCTGAGCGAAGCGAAGGATCTCACGGTCCGACTCGCAGCCAACGAAGGCCGAGATCCTTCGCTTCGCTCAGGATGACAAACCCGCCGTGGAGCGCATAAACCGTGGAAAACTTCGAACGCTTCGGTCCGGCGTTTATCGTCCTGCTCACCGCCGGCGTCGTCGTCCTGGCCGACATCATCGACCGCCGCGAGCGGATCGGACCCCTTGTTGGTATCACGCTGATTGGCCTCGCCGTTGCGGCAGCGGACACCGTCTGGCTGATCCCCCGCGACCTCAACGGCTTCGCCTTTCAGGACACGATGGTCCTCGATGACTTCACCATCTTCTTCAATTTCTTCTTCATCGCCGTCGCCGCTTTCACGACGATCGCCGCCGCCGACTACGCCGCCGTGCGCATGCCCGGCCGCGTCGGCGAGTTCCTCGCGCTCTCCCTCTGTATTGCCGCCGGCGCCATGCTCATGGCCGGCGCCAACGACCTGATCACGCTCTACATCTCGATCGAACTGACCAGCATCAGCCAGTACGCCCTCGCCGGCTTCCTCCGCAACCGCACCTCCGCCGAGGCCGGCCTCAAGTACCTGCTGCTCGGCGCCCTCAGTTCCGCCGTGCTGCTCTACGGCTTCGCCCTCCTCTTCGGCCTCACCGGCACCACCTCGATCACCGAGATCGGTACGACGGCCTTCGGGGCAGAGGGCGATCTCCGCCTGGCCTACCTCGTCGCCGCCGTCGCCATCGCTGCCGGCTTCGGCTTCAAGATGGCGATCGTCCCCTTCCAGATGTGGGCGCCGGATGTCTATGAGGGCGCGCCGACACCGGTATCGGCCTACCTGTCCGTCGCATCGAAAGCAGCGGGCTTCGCCGTCCTCCTCCGCGTCTTCTACACGGCGCTCAACGGCGACACGATCGTCGAGGACTGGACCAATCTCTTCGCCGTCCTCGCCGCCGTCTCGATGACGGTCGGCAACGTCATGGCGCTGCGCCAGCGCAACGTCAAGCGCCTGCTCGGCTATAGCACGATCGCCCAGGCCGGCACGATCCTGATGGGCGTCGCCGCCACCCTGGCAACAGGCAAGGAGTTCACGCTTGCGGCGAGCGGCGTCCTCTTCTACATCGCCGCCTATGCATTCACCAACCTCGGCGCCTTCTTCGCGATCGTCGCGATCACCACGCGCACCGGCTCCGATGACATCTCTGCCTTCGCCGGCATGTGGCGCCGCGCCCCGGCGATGGCCCTCGCCCTCGCCTTCTGCCTCGTCTCCCTGACCGGCCTGCCTCCCACCGCCGGCTTCATCGCCAAGATCGTCGTCTTCAACGCCGCCGTCGAAGCCGACCTGATCTGGCTCGTGGTCATCGGCGTCCTCAACACGGCGATCTCCGCCTACTACTACCTGCGCGTCGTCCGCGAGATGTTCGTCGCCGAGAGTGAGGACGACCGCCCGCTCAGTCCGGCCTTCTCGGTGCAAAGCATGGTCGGACTGGCCGCGCTCGGCGTGCTCGTCTTCGGCATCCTGCCGACGCCGCTGCTCGATGCCGCCGAACGCGCCGCCGGCGTCTTCACCCGCGGCTAGCGATACGATGCCCCACGAGATCGCCGTCACCGCCGAATACCCGCTCGACGCCTCCGTCGATCCCGCGATGCTCGTCGCCTGGGCCGAAGCCGCCCTCACCTACGCCGACGCCCCCGACGGCAGCGTCAGCATCGTTATCGCCGACGACGCCACCGTCCAGGCACTCAACCGCGACTACCGCGGCCTCGACGAACCGACCGATGTCCTCTCCTTCGGCCTCGGCGGCCTCGCCAAACCCCTCGAACCCGACGAACCGGAAGCCTTCATCCTCCCCGCCGACGCCCCCCTCGAGATCGGCGAGATCGTCATCTCCCACCCCTACGCCGCCCGCACCGCCACCACTACCAACCGCCCCATCCGCGACGAGCTCGCCCTCCTCACCGTCCACGGCATCCTCCACCTCCTCGGCCACGACCACCTCGAAGACGAGGAAGGCGACGAGATGCGTAGACAGGAGGCGGCGATACTGCATGGGTTTGGAATCGAACGATAGCCGGGATACCTAACCCCCCGGCCCCCTTCCCTCGCAGGGAAGGGGGAGTTCTCATCAACCGACGGTGCCAGTATTTCGTCTGAGAACACCGACGACCCTTGTTCAACCATCGCTGACCGAGGACTCCCCCTTCCCTGCGAGGGAAGGGGGCCGGGGGGTTAGGTACGTCCCCAACCCCTCCGCCAACGGCGTCAACTTCACATCAAATACCCGCAACAAATTGCTGGTATCCGCCAGCGCCGCCGCCGTGGCGAAATCAACCACCTCCGGGCTGAGCGGCGTGTTCGGCAGGCGTGCCATCAGCGCCGCCGCAATCCTCGGCAGAAACACCGGCGAGTTGAACAGCGGCCGCTTCCTGCCCATCACCCGCAGCATCGTCCGGACGACATCGTTCATTGTCATTACATCCGGCCCGCCGATCTCGAAGACCTGATTCGCCGCCGCCTCGATCGTCAGGCTATCCGCCACGCAGCGCGCCACATCCTCGAAGAACACCGGCTGCATCGGCTGCTTGCCATCGCCGATGACGGGAATGAACGGCAACATGCGGGAGAATGTCACGTAACGGTTCATCGACTTGTCCTCCGGCCCATAGACCCACGACGGCCGGAAGATGCTGTAGCGAAGTCCGCTGCCGGTGATCGCCTGCTCCGCCTCCCACTTCGCCCGGAACCAACGCTTCTTTGCGTCCGGCGCGGCGCCCGCTCCGGAGAGATAGACGTACGACCGCACACCGGCATCCCGCGCCGCCGCTACCAGGCGCTCGTTCCCCCGCGCATCGATCGCATAGAACGTGTAGTCCTTCCTCGGATTCTCCACGGGATAATTCGGAAACTGCATCGCGGAGATCACCGTCTCCATCCCCTCGACCGCTCGGCGCAACGAGACGGCGTCGCGCGCATCTCCACCACGGACCTCCACATCCAGACCGGGAAACCGCTCCCTCGCCGCCTCCGGCCGATGGCTCATCACCGCCACCCGCTCGCCCCGCCTCGCAAGCTCGCGGACGATTGCGCTGCCGAGGAATCCCGTCCCACCGGCTACGAGGATCATGACGGCCTCCTTTGTTTCGCTTCCGGTCAGGCGACCCGCGTCCGTTCGTCGCCCGCCATATCTCGCCGCGATCCGTTGATCGCCATCCCCGCCCGCAACGTCGAACGCCGGACCCCAAGATCGTCACCCACCGACCGCCATGCGTTGATACCACTCAGCGTGACCCCGATCGTCCCCTGCCCCGGAAATACCGAGTCGCCGCAGAGGTACAGCCCGGCGATCCCCGACCGATGCGACAGCGCCCCAAACGTCGAGTGCCGCAGGTCGTTGCGAACCCCGCCCACGACACCACCGGCCCGTAGCGTGTACTGCGCGAACGTCCTCGGCGTCGCCGTCTGCTGGAACACAACCCCCCGTCGAAACCCTGGCATCGCCCGCTCACATGCGTTGAGTAGCCGCTCGGCGTACCACCCCTTCTGCTCCCGATACGCTTGCTCGCTCATTCCCCACCAGCGCCGCACATCCGTATGCGTGGACACTGAAACAGCGCGCGGCGCCCCGTCCCGACGGCTGGGCGCCATCACCGAGATGAAGCACATGCCGCCCTCTGCCAGCCCACCCCCGATCGGCGGCAGCGTCTGAAAGTGCGCGAACCGTGACGCCGGTAGCACCGCCGGATCGACCGCCGCATGCATCACAAACGCCCCCCACCCGTGCCGCCGTAATCGCACCGCCCGCCGAAACCTCTGCCTGCCTTGCTCTCCCAACAGGGCCGGCATATCCCAGGCCGGAATATTGCTGATCACCGTACGCGCCCGGAGAGTCTCCCCATGCGCCGTCCGCACATGCCACACCCCACCGGCATCACGACGCAGCCCCGCCACCCGCGTCTCGAACCGGATCGCCCCACCATTCCGCCGCAACGCCCGCACCAGGTCCCGTGCGATCTCCGCCGGACCGCCCGGTAGCGCAAAGCACCCGCGATGATAGAGGTCCAGCGCAATCGCACCGTTCACCGCCGCACACGTCGCCGCCTCACACCCCGTCGCATCGAGCAACTGCGCGTCGACAAACTGCGCGAACGCCCCATCCTTGCCCGCACCGAAGCCCGACATCACACTCCCAACCGTGCGCGCCAGATACGGAACCGTGCGCAGCACCTCCGGTCGCGACGCCATCGTCAACCGCACGACATCCCGTGATGTCCGCGGCGGCATGACCGGCAGCCGCGACGCCATCCGGTGCACCACACCACCGATCGTCTCCGACCATCGGAGAAACCGCTCCCGCGCCGCATGGCCCCGCGGAAAAGCGCGACGCGCCTCATCGTTCCAGCGTTCGCGGTCCGTCCACAGCGTGAATCGCTCCTCCGTCCCCACGACCTCCATCGCCGTCTCCAGCGGTTCCGCGCGGCCCACAATGCCGAGTCGACGATAAACCCACGAGTGCAATCCCTCCGGCTCGAACCCTGAGATTAACGTTGCTCCCGCCGGAAAGATCACCCCGTTCAGCGCGAAGTCGCCCGCACACCCACCGGGACGGTTGTGCGCCTCCAGTACGAGCGTCTCCAGACCGTCATGCGCAGCGAGCGCCGCCGCCGTCAGCCCGCCGATTCCAGCTCCCACCACCACGACATCGTAGCTGCGGCTCATCGTCCGCCCCGCCGCGACACCAGCAACCGACGCGTCCGCCGGTGCCGATTCATAAACATCAACCGCATCCCGGCAGCCACGATCGTCGCGTCGATCGGACGCCCAAACCAACCGGGAAAGAACCGGAACTCCACAATATCCACGAGTACTGCACCCACACCATCCGCAATCACCGCATGCGTGTGCCGCCAATACCGAAACGGCCCCCGTTCCTGCACATCGACCAACCGCAGCGGCGGCTCGACCGTCGTAATCCGCGCATGCCACCGCACCGCCAGTGGCCACACCCCGATCTCGATCACCTGTAGATCCCCCTCGCGCGTCGGCCGCGGCGCCGAGACGATCCGCGCCCGTACCGGCGTCAATCGCGGCAGGTTTCGCACATCCATGTGAAAGTCAAACACGGCAGTTGGAGTCGTTGGGAGGGACATCGCTGAGATCACAGTAATCGGCTTCGTGCTCATGATCAGAGTGTAGGCGGGCGGCGCCGGAGAGAGGGCCAAAACTCCGGCGCCGCCCATGAATCGTGCGTCCTACGCTGCGCGTCGATTCGCGACGCTGCCCGAGACGCCGGCTGAGAGAATCCACCGTGGAGGAGTTGCGACCGGTGTTCATCCGGACCACGGTGTGAATTGGTTCGGCTGGTGGGTTACCGCGCCCGCCTCTGGGCAGCCACCATCGCACCTACACCGGTCATCACCGCTATCGTCACGAGGAGTCCCGCGATCATCGTCCCGGCTGGTGATGCATCCGCCGTCAGTGCACCACCGGTGCCGGTCCGTGGCATTGCCGCCGCGCCCGGGCCGCCCTGGCCCGCTGTCGGATACATGACCGGCACCGCCGAGAGCGTATTATCCCCCAGGAGGCCGGCGGCGAAGACCGTCACGTTCTGACCCGCCTGGAGCGCCACGTTGGGAACACTGAGCGCCACGTCCTGCGTGCCCGCGGGGCGAACCTCAAGGTTGTAGGTTCCGGCCGGCACTTGAGTATAGTCAGAAGCATTGCGGAACGAGACGTTCGGGAAGAGCACCTGTCCACCCGCTATGGCGATGTCCACGGCTGGTGCATCTGGTGATGCGTGCACAAACCGAACCTTGGCGTTGCCGGGCGACGGTGCGCTGTTGTCGTCCTCCAGCGGCAGCGCCGCAATCTCGGCAAGGCGTCCCGTTGCAACCACCGTGAGATCTTGCCCCGCCTGCAGCGGCAGGTCGGCCTCAATCACTGCCGTCTGGTTCTGGCCAACCGGCGTCACTTTGACGTTGTGCTGGCCTGCCGGAATCGACGCGTAGTCGGTCGCGCTCTTGAACACCAGGTTCGAGATCGCCCGTTGATCGTCAACCAACACATCGACCGCGGGCGCATCGGGAGACATATGAACGACCCTTACCCGCGCGGTGGCCTGTGCCTCGACACCGGACGCACCCAGCGCCAGCCCTCCCACCACAATCGTTCCAAATGCGGCCGCTGTCCACCGTCGCCATGCTACCTGCATTACTTCGACCTCCATCGCCAATCATTGCTGTATGAACCCATATTGCATAATTTTTGCATAGTATTCTACCGGCTCAAGCCGCACAGGGCCGGGCAGAGCATCCTCGCTTAGACTCTCCATCGCCCCCAAATCTCGCACATGCTCACACATGCTCAATTCTCTGCATAATCTATGCAAAAATTGACCAGCGATGGACCCGTTGCGTATGCTACGTCCGGAGGTGGTGCGAGTGGATGTCGAACCCCGCTACAACATTCGCGCTGTCGAGCATCTTACCGGAGTTCCGGCGCCCACCCTGCGCTCCTGGGAGCGGCGATACGGCTTCCCGGTCCCTGCCCGATCCTCCACCGCGCGCCGCCTGTATTCGGACCATGACATCCAGGCGATCCGGCGGGTGCGGGCACAGACTGAGCAAGGGCTCTCTGCCGCCCAAGCCATTGAGTGGGTCCAATCCGGCCGAGGTCAGCGGACCGACCTCAACGCCACGATCGCTCTTCCGTCGCCAGAGGCCCTGATTGAGGCTCAAATTGATGGGATGCGCCGCTTCGACGAGTCTGCGGTCGAGTCCGCTCTCACCGTCGCCTTCTCACACTACCCGGCTGATCATGTCTTGACCGAGATCATCACGCCGGCACTGATTCAGGTTGGCGACCTCTGGAAACGCGGCAACATCCCCGTTGCGGCTGAGCACTTCTACAGCCACATCATCCGACGCCGTCTGTTGAGCCTGCTCGCCGCCCAGCCGCCGCTTTCGTCGCGGATGACCGTCGCCCTTGCCTGCCTGCCAGGAGAACAGCACGAGCTGGGCCTCCTCATGCTCGCCCTCTTTCTACGCTGGTCCGGCGCACGCGTGCTTTACTTGGGTGCCGATCAACCGATCGACGACCTCGTCCTGCTTTCACAGACCCGCGAGATCGACGCGATCTGCCTCAGTGCGGGCGGCGAGGCCGACTGGAGTTCCCTGGAGACGCTCACGATCGATCTGCGGCAGAGACCCCGCCCACCGCGCCTCTACCTCGGCGGCGCCGCTACGCACAACATTCCCATCCGCGATGGAATCGAAGTTCCCGATCTGCCTCTCCCCGCCGCCGCTGCCCTGATCGTCGCCCCGGCCGAACGCTCAACTCGCTGATGCCCGCGACCGAGCGCATGCCAGCGTGTTACGCGCTGATGGTGTGTCCCATGCCGTTCAGTCCATTTTCGGGATAAGCGCAACCGCGTTTAGCGGTTAGCCAACTCTCCTCCCCTACCCTGCGCCTATTGCAGCAGCGCACGCTCCTGGTCACAGGGCCGGGGGCCTGTTCAGGGAGAGGAGAACCCAACATGTACGATGCGATTGTCGTCGGCGCGCGCGTCGCCGGTGCCCCCACCGCCATGCTCCTGGCTCGACGCGGCCATCGCGTGCTCATGGTCGACCGCGCCATCTTCCCCAGCGACACGATGTCCACCCACTACATCCACCAGCCAGGCGTCGCCGCGCTCCGGCGCTGGGGCCTCCTGCACCGCATCAAGGCGAGCGGCTGCCCCTCGATCACCACCGCCACGATGGACCTCGGCTCGTTCGCGCTCACCGGCTGGGGACCGGCCGTCGATGGCGTCCTCGAAGCGATCGCCCCACGCCGGACCGTGCTCGACCAGATCCTCGTCGGCGCCGCCCGTGAGGCCGGCGCTGAGGTACGCGAGGAATTCACCATCGACGAAATCCTCTCGAAGGACGGCGTCGTCACCGGCATCCGCGGACACGACGCCGCCGGCCGGCACGTCATCGAGCGCGCTCGTATCGTCATCGGCGCCGACGGAATGCGCTCATCCGTGGCCGCCGCCGTCGGCGCTCCGACATACCACACCAAGCCTGCGCTCACCTGCCCCTATTACAGCTATTGGAGCGGCGTGCACACGACGGGCGTTGAGCTCTATGTGCGTCCCGGCCGGGCGATGGTAGCGATCCCCACCAACGACGGCCTCACCTGCGTCGTCGCACAGCGCCGCGCGGCCGAATTCCCCCGCTTCCGCGCCGACATCGAAGGCACCTTCATGGAAACCCTGGCCGAAGCGCCCGACCTCCTCGCCCGCGTCCGCGCCGGCCGCCGCGAAGCTCGCTGGATCGGCACCGCCGACCTGCCCAACTTCTTCCGCAAGCCCTACGGCCCCGGCTGGGCGCTCGTCGGCGACGCGGGCTATCACAAGGACCCGATCACCGGCTACGGCATCACCGACGCCTTCCGCGACGCCGAGTTCCTCGCCGAAGCCGTCGACACCGGTCTGGCCGGACGCCTGCCCATGCCCGACGCGCTTGCCGGCTACGAAGCACGCCGCAATGAAGTCGCCATGCCCCTCTACGAATTCATCACCGATCTCGCCCGCCTCGACCCCTCCGAGGAGCAGCAACACCTGCTCGCCGCTCTCCAGGGCAACCCCGCGCAGATCAACCGCATGTGGGGCGTCATCGACGGCACCGTCCCCATCGCCGACTTCTTCGCCTCCGACAACATCACCCGCATCATGTCAGACGCCCAGGCGGCATAAGGACGGTTCGAACCGCAGAGACACAGAGGACGCAAAGGTTGGACTTGTCATTCTGAGCGCCGCGAAGAATCCCGCGGTGCGTCATCTCCACCGCCGAGATACTTCGTCGCTCCGCTCCTCAGCATGACAACGAGACCTTTGCGCCCTTTGAGTCCTCCGCGTCTCTGCGTCTCTGTGGTTCAACCCGCGCGATGATTCAAATCGCGCTCTGCGCCTCGCGTGACTCGATCGCTGTGGCCAGCTCGATCAGTCGCCGGGCGCGGCTCGCCGCCGGCCGGCCGACCATCCGCCCCTCGATTACCGTGATACCTTCGCCCCGCTCCACCGCCGCCTCGTGCGCCTCCACCACTCGGCGGGCATACTCCACCGCCTCCGGTGTCGGCCGGAAGATTGCGTTGACCGTGGGCACCTGCACCGCGTCGATCACAAACTTCCCGTGAAGGCCCACCGCCCGCGCCGACTCTGTATCCGCCCGCAACCCCGTCTCGTCGTTCACGTCGTCGTACGCCGAATCGATCGCGAGCACACCCGCCGCCCGCGCGCTCACCGCGATCTGGCTGCGCGGAAACTGCAACTCGTGCCCGCCCCGCGTGCGCTCGACGCCCAGATCCTCGCAATAGTCATCCGCGCCGAACGCCAGCGCCGCCGTCCGCTGCGACGCCCGCGCGATCTCCCCACAGGCCATCAACCCCGCCGCGCTCTCGATCACGGGAATCAGCTTCGTCTTCCCCGCCTCGACCCCGTTCGCCGCCTCCGCATCACGCAACAACGCCTCGACGTAGCGAATATGGTTCGCCGATGTCGCCCGCGGCAGCACAATCCCCGTCAGCTTCTCCGAAACCACCGCCCGAATGTCCGGCTTCGCCAACAGCTCATGACTGGGGTTCACCCGCACCCACACCGGCGTCTGCTCATCTGTCAGACCCCCCAACGCCTCCCGCGCCGCCTCCCGCGCCCGCTCCTTCTCCGTCGGCGGAATCGACGCCTCAAGGTCGAGCACCACCGCATCCACCCGCCCCCCCAGCGCCGAGGCCACCGCCTCCCCCCGCGTCGCCGGCACAATCAACAACGTCCGCAACAGTTCCACGACCAACCACCTTCACCAAAACCTCTCCGAAGTCTAGGCCACCCCCACCCTAACCGCCACGAGAGCTTGAAACACAAAGGGCACAAGGGAGGCGAAGGGCACAGAGGACTTATAAGACTCTTTGTGCCCTTCGCCCTCTTTGCGTCCTTTGTGTTTCAAGATCGGTCAGTTCGCGCCCCGGCCATGACGACGAGGAACTCGTACGCCAGGTGCGCCGCCAGCAGCGCCGTGATCTCGCTGCTGTCCCACGGCGGCGACACCTCCACCACGTCGAACCCGACGATCTCCAGTCCCTGCAACCCCCGCACCAGCCGCACCATCTCCCGGCTGTTCAGCCCCGCGACCTCCGGCGTCCCCGTTCCCGGCGCATACGCCGGGTCCGTCGCATCGATGTCGAGCGACACATACACCTTCCCGCTCGCCCGCGACCGGATTCGCCCCAGCGTCTCCGCGATCCCCAGGTCGAAGAACTCATCCGCCGTGATCAGGTCGAACCCCGCCCGCCGCGCATCGTCCACTACCATCGCCGAGATCGTCCCGCGAATCCCCACCTGCACCGACCGCTCCAGGTCGATCAGCCCCTCCTGCGCCGCGATGTGGAACACCGTCCCGTGATGGTACAGCCGATCCGCCGCCGGCGGCGGCCAGAAATCCGGATGCGCGTCGAAATGCACCAGCGCCACCGGCCCATGCTGCTTCGCACACGCCCGCAGGATCGGCAGCGTCACCGTGTGGTCACCGCCCAGGCTGATCGGCACCACTCCCGCGGCGAACACCGGCGTCATCTGCTCCTCGATCTGCGCCACCGCCGTGTCGATGTAGGCATTCACCAGGTTGAGATCGCCGTAATCAACAGCACGTATCGACCGGAACGGCCCCCACAGATCCTCCGCCTTCATCGGATACTGACGCAGCTGGAACGACCCGTTCCGAATCCCACGCGGACCAAACCGCGCCCCCGGCCGCATGTTCACACCCAGGTCGAACGGCACCCCCACGATCGCCACATCCGCCGCCGCCAGATCCCGCGACAGCGGCAGCCGCATGAACGAATACGGCGCCGCATACCGCGCCGCATCCTGCCAGTCTGCCGGGAACAGCCACTCCCGCTCGTTCGTCACGATCGGCCCTCACCCCCGACCCCTCTCCCGCCGAGCAGGAGAGGGGAGCCTACATCAACCATGAGCCTCCGCCCAAATGCAGGTGCGGTCTGACCGATCGACACGCTGGTGCTCGTGGTCATGCTTGGCTCCCCTCTCCCGTCCCGACGGGAGAGGGGTCGGGGGTGAGGGCCGGTTCAATCACCCCGATCTCCCGCGCAAACTCCAGCACCATCGTCCGAAACTCCTCCCGCTTCAGCCGGTAGATCCCGTGCCCCGCATCCTGAAACACATGCGACCGCCCGTTCGGCAACACCCGCCCCAGGATCACGGTGCCACCTGCCCCCGCTGTCCCATCCTGCCCACCGCCCACCGCCAGCGCCGGCACGGTCACATTCCGCAGCCGCGGCGTATACGGATGCTCCCGCAGCCCCGCCACCGCCCGCGATTGCGCCACCGTCGAATCGATGTGCTCCGGCTTGATCCCATCCTCCCCCCGCTTCGCCCGCTCCCCCCGCGCGTACCACCCCTCCGACGACGCCACGTTCACCTCGCTCGACGTCGAGTCCAGCACGATCCCCAGGCACCGCTCCGGATAGTCCAGCACAAACTGCTGCACCAACACCCCACCCCACGACACCCCGTGGATCAGCGCCTTCTCGATCCCCAGGTGCTCCATCAGCCGGTTCAAATCCTCGGCATACAACGGCGCGCTGTACTTCGCCGCTCCCGACGACTGCCCCAACCCCCGGTTGTCCCAGGCCACCACCCGAAAGTGCTGCGCCCAGAACGCCATATCCTCCGTGCTGAAGTGACTGCTGTTCCCTCCCAGCCCATGACAGAAAACAAAGGCCGGCCCGCTCCCCGCCTCCTCGTAATAGATCTGCACATCGCCCAAGTTCGCGTGCGGCATCGCCGTCTCCTCTCATAGCCTCTCGCCAACAGCGACCGTAGTATACCGAAGAGAACGGAACGGCCCTCACCCCGGCGCGCTCCGCTCGCCACCCCTCTCCCGCCGGAGCGGGCGAGGGGGATACTGGCAAACCTCGGTTGAGTAAGGCTCCCCCTCTCCCGTCCCGACGGGAGAGGGGGCCGGGGGGTGAGGGCCGCCACGCCAAAGGATCAATCATGACTCCTCCTCACCGCACCCTCATCCGCGCCGGCCATGTCATCGCCTTCGACGGCAGCGGCCACCGCCACATCCGCGACGGCGTCGTCCTCGTCGAAGGTCAGCGCATCGCCCACGTCGGCCGCTCCTACGATGGCCCCGCCGACACCGTGATCGACGCCCCCGATGGCGTCCTCACCCCCGGCCTGATCAGCACCCACGCCCACATCGCCGGGTCGCCCCTCGACCGCTCCTTCATCGAGGACCGCGGCAACCCCCAGTTCTACATGTCCGGCCTCTTCGAGATGCTCCCCGTCCGCGGCGCCTCCCAGGACGCCGACGGCAACCGCGCCTGTGTCGACTTCTCCATGGCCGAGATGCTGCGCGGCGGCTGCACCACCGTCATGGAGATGGGCGGCTCCGGCGAATACGTCGCCGAACGCGCCCCCGTCTACGGCATGCGCTGCTACGTCGCCCAGGGCTACCGCTCCGGCCGCTGGGTCACCTACGACGGCAAACGTGTCGCCTGGGAGTTGAGCGAAGAGGCCGGACTGCAGGGCCTCGCCCGCGCCCTCGACTTCATCTCGAAGTACGACGACGCCCACAACGGTCTCGTCCGCGGCTTCCTCAGCCCTTCCCAGGTTGACACCTGCACCGAAGCCCTCTTCCTCGAATCCAAGCGACAGGCCGACGCGCTCAAGCTGCCCTTGCAAACCCACTGCTCGCAGTCCACCGTCGAGTTCCAGGAGATGCTCGGCCGCCACGGCGTCTCGCCGATCCGCTGGCTGAGCGACATCGGCGTCCTCGCCCCCAACGTCATCCTCGGCCACGCGATCATCATCGCCGGCAGCACCTGGTCCAACTACCCATCCGGCGACATCCAGGTGATGGCCGACGCCGGCTGCACCGTCGCTCACGCCCCCTGGGTCTTCGCCCGCCGCGGCATCGCCATGGAATCCTTCGCCCGCTACCAGGCCGCCGGCGTCGCCATGAGCCTCGGCACCGACACCAACCCCCAGTCGATGATCGAGGCGATGCGCTGGGCCGCCGTCCTCTCCAAGGTCGTCGACCGCCAGACCGAGATCGCCACCGCCGCCGATGTCTTCACCGCCGCCACCCTCGGCGGCGCCCGCGCTCTCGGCCGCGACGACCTCGGTCGCATCGCCCCCGGCGCCCTCGCCGACCTCGTCCTCTGGCGCGGCCGCTCCTGGGGCATGACCCCCCTCCGCGACCCCGTCAAGAACATCGTCTTCAACGCCGCCGCCGAGGATGTGGATCGCGTCTGGGTCGATGGCCGCCCCGTCGTCGAGAATGGACGAGTGCTCGGCGCCGATGAGGGTGCGATCTTCGCCGCGCTACAGGCCGCCGGCGAGCGCATGTGGCCGCGCATGGGTGAGTTCGACTGGGCCGGCCGCGGCGCTGACGAGCTCTCCCCGCAAACCTTTCCCGCATGGAGTGACGCATGACCACCAACGGAACCGTCCCCCAGCCCCCACCCGCGGATTGGTTGGACGGCCCGCTCGCGCCCGATGCCCCCGCCGACCTCGCCGCCCGCTACGACGACGTCGCTGCCCACCTCCGCGTCCCTTTCCTCGGCCCCTTCTGGCGTGCCCTCGCCTGGGACCAACCGCGCTTCGCCTCACTCTGGCAGGAGATCAAGCCGCTCCTCACCCACCCCGCCTTCGAGCGGGAAGCCGCATCCCTCCGCCGCGCCGCCCTCATCGAAGAGGCGGTCACGATGCCCAGCCACCAGGCGTTCAAGGCCGACATGGTCCGCGCCGAGATCGACTTCGAGATGCGCGACCGCATCGGCAACTACAATGCCGCCGTCCACTACGCCCTCCCCAAAACCCTCCTCGTCGCGGCCTGGCTCCTTTCACCGCCGGTCGCCGGCACGCCACCCGCCGGCCCAGAAGACCCCATCCCCACCGGCATCGCCCCCGGCGCCGTCCCCGTCCCCCCCGCCCCGCCACAGCAGATCCGCGGCCGCCTCGCCGAGCTCCTCGACGAGATCCCCCGCGCCCACCAGCACCCGATCGCCGACGAATACTTCCGCGCCATCGGCCGCATGACCGACTACCTCAACGCCGCCTGGAACGCCCTCAAACCGATCGTCCGCGACGAACCCTACGACGACCGCGCTCGCACCCTCGTCCACCACGCCCAGACCGCCATCCACGACCTCCCCCCCAAACTCCCAACCATCGACGCCATCCTCAGCACCAACACAACCGACGACCGCTACCGCTCCATCCTCACC
>JBFXAN010000151.1:0-15936 GCA_050184225.1 Dehalococcoidia bacterium
ATCCTTACTCCGAAGTTCAAGTACACAGCCAACGCGACGTATCGACTGCCGGTTCCTGCTACGTGGGGAAGCGTCAGTCTTTCGGCGGCCTACGCCCATCAGAGCAGTACCCCGGTTCAGCTGACCGTGAATCCCGCACCGGAGGACACCATTCCGTCGTTCCATACGCTCGACCTGAGTGCCGCATGGGATGACGCCTTCGGGATGGCCGGCCTGAGAGTGATGGGGTACTGGAACAACGTCACGAAGACCGTGTACTCGAGCGGATTCACGCCCGGCTGGGACAGCCTCGGTTGGAGCGGCATCACTCCGCAGTTGCCCCGCATGTACGGCGTGCGCATCCGCTACAGCTTCGACTAGCGGCTGACCAGAGGCTCATTCGCCATCGGGGGGCGTTGGCCTTATTGCACGGGTGTCCGGATGCAGATGAATCGCGTACTACTGCTGATTGCTTTGGCCTCGTTCGCGGGCGTGCTTCGTAGCGAGGCCGGCGCCGAGCCGGTCTCATTTCCAAGCGTCGGAGATCGTTCAATCGGAGGTACGGTCACCGGCGGCTCGGGCCCGGAGGCCGGCGTCTGGGTGATCGCTGAGACCGCAGACCTCGCGAGCCCGTTCGTGAAGATCGTGGTCACGGACGACCATGGACGCTTCGTGCTTCCGGATCTACCCAAAGCGAAGTACAGGATCTGGGCTCGCGGCTATGGTCTGGTGGACACGAAAGCATCGGATGCCGTGCCGGGTCAGTCGATTCGCTTGATTGCTGCCGCAGCACCAACGCCCGCGGCAGCAGCGCAGATCTACCCAGCAAACTACTGGTTTTCATTGATCAGGGTGCCACCCGAGAGCGTGTTCCCGGGGACCGGGCCGGACGGCAATGGCGTCAACAAGGATTTCAGGACGCAACAAGATTGGCTGGCTCACATGAAGGAGAACTGCCAGTTCTGCCACCAGATGGGTACCAGGATCACGCGCGAAGTCACAGGGGATCAACCGCTGGCGATCTGGGATGCCAGGGTCCAGTTGCCGCGCGCACCGGACGATGTGTTCTTCGTCGGCGACAAGACTCGAATCGGACGGAACTTCGGTCCGCGAATGAACAAAATGATGACGCATTTTGGTCGCCAGCGTGCACTGGAAATGTATGCGGATTGGACGACGCGCATTGCCGAAGGCGAAACCCCCACCGTTCACCCGGAGAGACCACTCGGCATCGAGCGCAACGTGGTCATCACGCTTTGGGGTTTTGCCGACGGCAGGTTCCTGCACGACAGCATTTCCAGCGACAAGCGCAACCCGATGACTGGAGCGGGGGGGGCGGTCTATGGCTTTGCCCAACACTCCGGCATTGTGTCCGCCATCGATCCGAAGACGGGCGAACAGCAGCAGTTCAAGCTGACAGACATGGTCGGCGAGTACGCCAAGAACTCGAACAACCACACAGGGACGATGGACGGCAAGGGCCGCCTGTGGATGTCGATGATCGGAAGGTACTCATACGTTGCGTCATTCTGTAGCGATCCGGAGAACAAATTTGCGCGCTACTTTCCCCGCGACGTGAAGGCAGGCTTGGTCGCGGGCATGTTCGATCCGAAGACCCGAAGCAGCGAGATGCTTCCAGTTTGTTTCGGGACTCATCATCTGAACTTCGACAAGGACGATCGCCTCTACTTCAGTGGGGACTCGGAGGTCGTAGGTTGGATCGACGTAAAGAAGTGGGATCGAACCAAGGACGCATCGAAGTCCATCGGCTGGTGCCCGATGGTTCTGGACACCAATGGGGATGGCAGGATCACTCCGGACCGATCTCAGTGGAACGTGCAGTTGGAAGGTCTGTTCGGCGGCGAAGGTGTCATCTTGCGGGCTGAAGACAGTGCCGCAACCGGCGGGCGTCCCCTCGACCCGAAGAAGGACACGCGCATTGCCGGCTTCAACTATGGGATGGGCATCAGTCCGACAGACCAAAGCTACTGGGCCGCAAAGTACTCCCCCTATGTCCCCTCCGGAATCTTGCGTGTCGACCCTGGCCGAGATCCGCCTCGAACCTGCAAGACCGAGTACTGGGTGGCCCCTCGAGTGCAAGGGAAGCCTTTGGCATTCAACGCACGCAGCGTGGACGTCGATGCGCAGGGCGTGGCTTGGGTATCGTTTGGGACCGGAATTGGCAGGTTTGATCGCGCCAAGTGCAAAGCCTCGGCCAGGCAGACACTCGCCGGAGACCAGTGCCCGGAAGGGTGGGAGATCATTGAGACCCCTGGTCCGAAGTTTCGTGGAACGGGTGTCAGCAGTGACTGGTTCTATCACACGTTTGTCGATCATCACGATACGTTCGGCCTGGGTAAGGGGATCCCGATCTTTGCCAATAGCGTCGCCGATGAACTTCTGGCCTACCTTCCAGATGTGAAGAGGTTCGTGCATTTGCGCGTGCCGTATCCGATCGGGTTCTATGCTCGCGGTGTGGACGGTCGTATCGACGATCCAACGGCGGGCTGGAAGGGGCGGGGATTGTGGGCCAGCAATAATGTCCTGCCTCTCTGGCACCAGGAAGGTGGGGAGGGCTCTACCGAGCAGCTCGCGCACTTTCAGTTGCGACCGAATCCGCTGGCCGAGTGAGGCAGTTTTCGCGAGGTCGAGGAGCACACATGAAAATCGGTGTTGACGACAGTCTTGTCGACTTGCGACGTCGGCAAGTCCTGAAGGGCGCGGTGGCCTGTGCTACTGCGATCGGTGCAGCCTCCGCGAGTGGCGTCTACGCCGGAGCGAGCCCTGCGGCGACACGCGTACCGAGAGCGGACGCGCACGGACTCAAGGGTCTTCGCGTGGCCGTTACGACGGACGACATGGCGCTCGTGCGCGGCTTGCCGCATTCACCGGGTCACGACCCCATCAAGACTGCAGGCGCATTTGTCCGGGCGTTTGACAAGCACGGCGTTCGTGGCGTGTATCAGTTCTCGAATGCAGTCCCCTTTGTCGAAGATCCGGGCCTGCTGAAGGCGCTCGACATATGGGGCGACGGCGGGCATTACTTTGGCAACCACACCTACCAGCATGCGCCACTGTCGAAGATGCTGTCGGCTGACTACGTGCGCGAAATCGAGCGCGCAGAAGTCGTATTGAAGCGATATCTGGAGCGCTCTCCTCGGCGTTACTTCCGGTACTGTGCGTATCAACTCGGCAATACACAGTGCAAGGTGAACAACGCACTCGGCTGGCTCGTGCGGCAAAACTACACGCCAGCCCCGGTTACGGTCGGCTTCGACGACGCCATGTTCATCATGCCGCACCTGCGCACCACGAAGTATGGAACGGAAGCAGAACTCGAGTGGCTCCGAGAATCGTACGTGGAGTGCGCAGTCGAAGAACTGAGTCTGGCGGCGACAAACGCCGAGAAAGTCTTCAAGCGTAGTCCGGCACAGATCTGGTTGATCCATGGAACCTCGATTGCCGCCGAATGCATCGATCGAATTCTCGATCGGTTCAAGCGCGAGGGCGTCGTTTTCATCTCATTGGACGAGGCGCTTCTCGATCCGATGAACATGATTCCGCCACCCATAGTGACAACGACCTTCATGTTTCACATCCAGATGTGGGGCATCGCCATGGGAACGCCGGTGGAATTTCCCCGTCCGGCGATCTTTGACGAGGTAGAGAAGCTGCACCCGCGGCCAGGTGAGATGACCCAGGACATGTTCAAGGCCGCGTTGTCGAAGATGGATGCCAGGTGGACGCCGGAGGGCACTCCTCTGGATCACGACTGCTGATAGGCGGGATCCATGGCAATACCAGTCGATGTCGAGATGGTAGGACTGGGGTTCTACTACGAGGAGATGCCACAAGGGCGCCGATTCCGGACCATCGGACGAACGATTACCGACGCCGACATCACTGCCTTTGTCGGTGTAACCGGCATGACGGAAGTGCTGTTTACCAATCTCGTCTACGCGCGGTCAGAATCGGTCATGAAGGGGCGCGTTGCCCCCGCAGCGCTGGTCGTCGCGTTTGCCGAAGGCCTGGTCATGCAGACGACGTTGCAGCACACAGGTCTGGCGTTCCTGGGCATGAGCCTGGAGGTGAAGCGCCCCGTGATGGCCGGAGACACCATCACGGTGGTCTGCGAGGTGTCTGCCGCGCGTTTGACGAGCAACCGGGCCCGCGGCATCGTGACGACAAGAAACGATATCTATAATCAGGACGACGAACTCGTCGTCACGTATACGCCGACACGCATGATCAAGTGCAGAAGTGGCGCGATACCAGACTGATCCGATTCAGGCCGGTATCGGGCGTTCATCTGTCCCCACCTCACCGTGCGGAACGTTGCTGCTTGTCTTCTTGGTTTCGAGCGGCGGCAACAGCAAATAGGCCGATGCCGACAATCATCACGCCCGTGTTGTACCACGCCCCGGCGTTGAAGCTATGCGTGAGGCCGCGCAGGTAGCCAATGATCGCAGGACTCGTGATAGACGCGAAGGTGCCGATCGTGGATATCAGTGCGATTGCCACGGCTTGGCGATGACGAGGTATTGCACTGGCCGCCGAAGCCCAGAAAATCGCGAGGGCCGCATAGGCTCCCATGAAGCACAGACAAAGACCGATCATCTGGGTGTAGACGGTCTCTGTGCGGGCGATCAGCACCCAGCCGGCTGCGGCGGTCGACATTGAGCCGAGCAGATGCCACCGCCTTTCACCGGTCTTGTCCGAATGCGACGACACGAACTGCATCGCGAGTATCGCGAAGAATGGGGGAATGGCTGTGACGAGGCTGACCAGCAGGACGCGATGGTCCTCGTTGAGAACGTCCTTGACGATCAACGGAGCCCAGATGCTAAAGGTTGTTATCGTATTGATGATACAGAAGTATGTTGCACCCAAAGCCAGGATGGCGGGACTTGAAATTTCAGTGATCAGATCGCTTACCTTTGGATGGGCTGCCCGTGTCGTCGCGTGATCGGAGTCGAGTCGATACTGCAGGGCGGACTTTTCCTCGACGCTGAGCCAGGAAGCTTCGCTGGGCCTGTTGGGTAGCAAGAAATATACGGCGCAACCCGCAATCACCGAGGGAATGCCCTCGAGTAGAAAGAGCCATTGCCAGCCCCGTAGACCAAGCCAGCCATCCATTTGAAGGATGACTCCGGATATGGGGGCTCCTATGAGTAGCGCTGTCGGCAACGACGCTAGGAACAGCGCATTGGCGCGCGCGCGATGTTCTTGCGGGAACCACTGGCCTAGGTAGTACATCATGCCTGGCAGGAGCCCCGCTTCGGCGGCACCAACAAGCGCGCGAAGGAAGCACAGGCTGTAGGGGCCGGCGGCAAACATGGTTGCCGCGGAGGCAAGGCCCCACGTGACCATGATTCGAGCAATCCAGACGCGGGCGCCAAATCTGGTGAGGGCCACATTGCTGGGCACTTCGCAAAGCGAGTAAAAAATATAGAAGGCCGTGCCGGCGAATCCGAACGCCTGCGCCGATATCGCCAGATCGGCGTTCATGGTCAACGCAGCGAAGCCAACGTTGATCCTGTCCATGTAAGACAGCACGTATATCAACATGCACCAGGGTACGAGCCGTAAGAAAGTCTTCTTGACGGCTCTCTCAGCTGCTTCGTCGTTCAATAACGATCCTCCGATGCTCATGTGGCGGCCGTTCGCCAACGATCGACAGGCGACGCATGGCGCTGCGCGAGGTACATGACAGTGGATAAGAAAGGCACGTATATGTCAATGTGCTTGACGTCCCCCGCATTCGAGTAGCGGAGCAGTTTAGAGTCCGACCCCGCGTGGGAGGTTGGACGTGAAGAAGCGATTCAGCGACGAACAGATCGTTGGCTTTCTGCGGGAGGCCGATAGGGGCGTGGCCGTGAAGGACCTGTGCCGTCGGCACGGGTTTTGGGACGCGAGCTATTTCCTGTGGCGCAGCACGTACGGTGGTATGGACGTGTCGGATGCGAAGCGGCTCAAGGCGCTGGGTGGACTGACACCCAGTGATTACGCAAGAGAGCTGGCGCAACGGGCCGTTACAATGCCCGGGAAGCTCTCTAATCCCATCCGCTACTCAAGGCGGGGCGACGTCGCCAGTGCCCAGATTCGTCGCCCTCGGCGCGCCATTGCCTGAATGAAAAGGGCACCTCAGCGGGTGCCCTCCTTGATTGTTTCCCAGACTTGCGTTGCCGCCGCTGAACGCCTCGCCGCGTGCGTGCACACGGCGAAGCGGCGACGATCCTTCTCAATTCAGTTGGCGACCACCTTGATCGCCTGGTCGAGCGTTATCGTCAGTGTCGAGCCATCGGCCAGCTGAACTTCCGTGCCGGTGTTCTTGGCAACGACGGCGCCGGCTGCACCACCCAGCAAGCCGCCAACGATCGTGCCGGTGCCGCCCTTTTTGACCTGACTACCGACGATCGCGCCGGCCGCGACGCCGCCGATGATCTTGGCCACGTCGCGACCCTTCTCGCTCTTGCCCAGCTGCGTGAGCTGGCCGCTGATCGGTATCCGCTGGCCGTCGGCGAGTTCAAGGTGGTCGAACGTGAGGCCCAGCGTGGGAACGGTGCCGATCTTGTCGCTACCGGAAACGACCGCCGAGACCGTGCCGGTGGCGCGCGTACCTGCCGGCAGGACGCGACGGTCGTTGATCATCAGGTCCGAAACGAGGCGCGCCTCGAATGCGTCGCCCGGCTTGGCGGTCTTGGTGGAGAGGTCGGATGACAACGCCACGGTCAGCTGTGTGCCCGCCGGCACTTCGATCGGCTCGGGGGATGGCGCCGGTGCGGCCTTCGCCGCTTCAGTTCTGGCAGGTGTCGCCGTCGGACCCTTCGGCGGTGCCGTCTTCTCGATTGCCGCTTTCCTGGCCGCCGCCGCCTTCGCCGCGTCCTTCGCCGCGGCCTCACGTTCACGTTCTGCGGCTTCCGCTGCCGCCTGCTGACGGTCGTTCTCCAGTTCCTGTTCCTTCGCTGCCAGTTCAGCCTCGCGCTGCGCCAGCTGTTGCGATCGGGCCTCTAGCTCGGCGGCGCGCGCCGCATCGACGGCGGGCGGGGCGTCCGTGACTGGTTTTTCCTGTGGCTGCGGGCCGGTCCCGCCACCACAAGCGGCCAGTGACACCGCAACGGCGACGCTCAACAGGGCCGCAGCGACCGGGTTGGACTCCAGGCGGATCTTGGTACGCATTGCCACTCTCCTTGCGCGAATCACTCGCCACGTCTGTGCGGCGCATTCGAGGGGGCAGGATACCGCGCCGGCAGGCGTTTGCCTGCATAGTCACTGGTGCCGGATGCCGACACCTTCGCCAAGGCGAAAGATGTGCCGAATGCAGACTTGTCACCGGGCGAACGTCGATCCTGGGCCACCGGCGCTCACGAAAATGCGGGGTGACATCCCCGTCACCCCCGCCCACTATCTTCCCGTGCCTCGCCCCGACGCCCGGCGTCTGCGAGCCGTTTCCGAGAGTCCAACCATCCACTTCTTCGGGGCGCCATGTCTGACGACGCACGCACGCACGCGCTGCTGGCCAAGCTCGAAATCATCGAGCTGACGAACAAGATCGGACGCGCGGTGGACCGTTGCGACGTCGATCTGTTCTGCGCCTGCTTCACGGACGGTGGCCTGTTCGACTCCCGCATCGTGAGCGGTCCGATGCCCGAGGCCGGGCGCAAGATGTTCGCGACGATCCGCGATTCGATGCGCCGCACGCAGCACCTCGTGTCGAACCACATCATCGTCGTCGATGGCGACCGCGCGAAGGGCGAGGCCTCGGTGATCGCGATGATGTTCCACGATGTGGAAGGCGCGGAGCAGGAGCTTGTATTCGGCGGCCGCTATCTCGACGAATACGTGTACGAGCAGGGCGAGTGGAAGGTTGCGGCACGCCGCATCGTCGTGGACTACGCGCGCACACAGAAGTCGGCGCACTCGAACGCGGGCGCCTACGAGGGCACGAGCTTCAAGGGTACGAACAACAAGCAGGACCCGTCGTACCAGTACGTGTTCTGACTCTCGAAGATCGATGGCGCGGGCTGATCAGCCCGTGGGCGGCGTGGTCGCAAGCTCGATGACCGCGCGACGAATATCCTCCAGCGCTTCCGCCTGAGACCCGCGCCGTGCTCGCGGCGCATCGGTGTGCACCTTGAGTCCGTCGATGACCGCCGCCGCCTGCAGGGCGCGGCTGGTGCACTGGCGTTCGTCGAGCGCAGGATTGATCTGACCGATCAAACGAGCCAGTGTCTGGCGATGGTGTCGGTGCATGCGGTCGATGACGCGCTTGGCGCCCGGATGACGCAGCCCGATGGTCCAGAACTCGAAGTGGAATGCCTTGGTGTGCGCCGACGTCGCATCCTGCAGCAGGTAGTCGATGATCGCAGCGAACCGCTGGCGCGGATCCGCAGGCAGGTCGGCGACGAGCTGCCGGTACTTCTCGTCGTAGAGATCCGAGGCGAACTCGAACAGCGCTTCGATCAGCTTTTCCTTGGTCGGGATGAAGTGCTGCAGGTGGCCGATGCTGATGCCGGCCTCCTTGGCGACTTTGCGCATCGTCAGCTCGGCATAACCGTCCCGGACCAGTATCTCGCGGGCGACGGTCATGATGCTGTCGAGGCGCACGTGACCGCTGGCATTCATACGCGCGCCGCGCGCTGATGTCCTCTTCCCGATCGTCTCGACCCGCGCCATTGACGCTCCGCCCACCTCCGGACTGCGGCCACGGTACACAGCGTCGGATTGAGGGTCAAACCGCGCGGCCTTGACGAGAATAGTACGGTTGACCTAGTCTAGGTCGCGTGCACTAGTCTGGTGGATTGCGCGAGGGGGCTCGATGCGATTGACTGGCTACAGTGATCGGTGGTCCGCCGCGCCCGGCGAAGCCGTCACTTTCTACGTGAGCTGCCTGCAGCCGCGTTACCGGGCGCAACTGCTGCGCCTGATTCACGGGGATAACAATCCCCGCGGACCGGGCGTCAAGGAAGTCGCCATCGACCATCCGGTCAATGGCAGCTATCCAGGTTCCGGACAGCCGATCTTTACCGGTTCCTATCTGGTGACCGACGGCGCTTGTCGCTTCGGCGGCGGTGGCGGCTTGACGCTGCAAACGTGGATCCGTCCGACGCTGTCGCATCAGGATTCCCAGGGCATCATCGGGCAGTGGGACGCGGCGAACCATCGCGGCTTCCTGCTGCTGGTGAGGCAGGGTGGCATCGAGGCCTGGATCGGCGTCCAGGGCGGGGAGCCGCTCCGGCTGCGCATCGAGCGCCCGCTGCACAAGCTCGAATGGCAGTTCGTATCGCTGGTCGTGGACCTTGCCGCACGGCGAGCCACGCTGCGCCACGATCTCTCGGCATTCGACCCGCGCCATTCGGCGAGTGCGACGGTGGACGGTGTGGCGTCGGGCCCCATTGCGCTCGCGGACGACTGTCGTATCACCATCGGCGCCGGCTGGCTGGTTTCTCACGGCGAACGCGTCGCTCCGCAGGCCTGCTTCAACGGTCGCATAGAGGGTCCGCGCCTGTGGGGCGCCGCGCTTCCTCCGGACGCCGTGGAGCAGTTGAAGACGGGTGCATCGCCGGCCGAAGCGGCGAAGTTCCTCCTCGCGGCCTGGGACTTCTCGCACGATCCAGGCGGCACGCGCATCCCGGACCGCGTCGACGGCCGTCTCGACGCCCGTAGCGTGAACCGGCCGATGCGGGCCACGTCCTCCCATACCTGGAATCCGACGATCGAGCGATTCACGGACGCGCCCGCGGCCTATAACGCGATCTGGTTTCACGAGGACGATCTTGCCGACGCGTGCTGGGCGCCGAGTTTCACGCTGCGCGTGCCGGAGTCGCTGCCGAGCGGTGTCTATGCCGTAAAGATCGAGGGAGAGGACGGCGCGCGCGACTACCTGCCGTTCATCGTCCGTCCGCCGCACGGTCGTGCCACGGCGCCACTGGCGGTGTTGCTGCCGACCGTCAGCTACATGGCCTACGCCAACGAGGCGCTGCTGGAACTGCAGCAGCTGACCGGCATGGTCACGCATGCCAACAAGTGGCTGCATGTCGAGGAGTACGCGTACCTCAACCGCCATCACCTGCGCAGCCTGTACGATCACCATCGGGACGGCAGCGGCATCTGCTACTCCAGCATCCTGCGGCCGGTGCTGACGTCGTTCCGCCCGTATCATCGCTGCCGAAGTTTCGACGCGCCGCACCAGTTGTCGGCGGACCTCTGGCTGGTCGACTGGCTCGTGCAGAAGGGCATTCCCTTCGATGTCATCACGGACCACGACCTGCATCGCGAGGGCGTCGAACTCCTCGGGCGTTATCGGACCGTGATCAGCGGCACGCACGCCGAGTACACGACGACGCCGATGCTGGACGCGCTGCACGCTTACCAGCGGCAGGGCGGGCGCTTTATCTGCTTGTCCGGCAACGGCTTCTACTGGGTGACCGCGCTGGACGCGCAGGGCCAGACGGTCTGCGAGATCCGGCGTGCGAACGGCTCGCGAACCTGGGCGCCCGAGCCCGGCGAGAACCACCTGAGCTTCACCGGTGAGATGGGCGGGACTTGGCGCCTGCGCGGGCGACCGCCCCAACAACTCACCGGCGTCGGCACGGCCGGCGTCGGCTTCGATCGGGGCGCGCCGCTCAGGCGCTCACCCGCGAGCCGCGACCCTCAGGTCGCGTTCATCTTCGAGGGCGTTGAAGAAGAACTGATCGGCGACTACCCGGTGCTCGCGCTCGGCTACGGCGCGGCCGGCTTCGAGATCGATCGTGCCGATGTTGCGCTCGGAACGCCCGAGTATGCCGTCGTCGTGGCGTCGTCGTTCGATCACGGCGACGGCTATCAGCCGGCGATGGAAGAAGCCTTCGCCATCGCGCCGAATCAGGGCGGACGGACCAACCCGAACATCCGTGCCGACATGGTCTTCTACGATCTTCCTGACGATGGCGCAGTGTTCTCGGTTGGCGCCGTCATGTGGTGTTCTGCCCTTTCCTACAACAACTACGACAACAGCGCATCGCGCGTGCTCGAAAACGTCGTGCGGGCCTTCTTGCGCGAGGGCCCGATTCGACGCTGAGCACGCCGCGACCGTCCGGCGCGTCCTCGTGACGCGATTGAAACGACAGACAGAGGGAGCATTCATGAGCATCTTGTCGAGCCAGTCGAGCCGGAACCGCAACGCATCGCCGGCGAGAGTCGCATTCGCAATCGCGGCAACGCTCGCCGCCGGTGCCGGAGCCCGAGCCCAGGAGGCGCCGAAGTCCGGCGCGCAGCTCGAAGAGATCACGGTCACTGCGCGCAAGCAGGCCGAGCGGCTGCAGGATGCGCCGATATCGATCACCGCTTTCACGGCCGAGGCGCTGGAACGCCGGGACGCCATCGAGATCGTCGATGCCGTCGAGTCGGTGCCGAACATGCAGTTCGACGTGGGTTCCTCGTTCAGTGGATCGTCGGCATTCGCCTCGGTCTACATCCGCGGCATCGGCCAGAACGAGCCGCAGCTCTCCGTCGATCCAGGCGTCGGCCTGTATGTCGACGGCGTCTACATGAGCCGCGTCGTCGGACAGACGCTGGATCTCGTCGACGTGGAGCGCCTCGAGGTCCTGCGTGGTCCGCAGGGCACGCTGTTCGGCCGCAACACGATCGGCGGTGCCGTCAACCTGATCACCAAGCGGCCGGGACGCGAGCCCGGCGGATCGGTCACCCTGCAGACCGGCAGCGACTGGGACACGATCGCGCGCGTCTCGGTCGACGGACCGCTCAGCGACCGGGTCCGTGCCGGCGCGACGGTGCTCTATCACTACCGCGACAACTACATCAAGGGTGTTTCCGGCGGTGAATCGACCGGCAAGCGCAACGCGCTGTCGGGGCGTGTCGTGATGGACGTGGACGTGACGGACGATCTGCTGATGTCGGTCGCGGTCGATGCCACGCGCTCGCGCGAGCCGGGCATGATCGGCGTGCCGGTCGCCTATTACGACACTTCTGCGTTCGGAGGCGCCCACAACGCCTTCTTCTCCGGTGCACCGCAGGTGTGCGTCGACTTCGCCAGCACGGCGCGCTTCAGCGATCCGCGTTGCTACAACGCGCAGTGGCTGAAGGGCCAGTTCTCCTATGCCGGAACCTACGAGACACCGGAGTCTCATCAGACGGTCTTCGAGGCGGTGCACAACCATCGCTTCGAGCGTCGTCACGACCTCGACCTGTGGGGTGGGTCGCTGCAGCTCGATTGGCATGCCAGCGACTCACTGCAGTTCAAGTCGATCTCCGCGTTCCGCTCGGCGCAGCTCGATCTCGCGCACGACGGCGATCACTCGCCACACCTCATCGTGCACACGGACGACATCTACAACATCAAGCACTTCACGCAGGAGTTCCAGCTCATCGGGAACAACCTCGACAACCGCCTGAACTGGATCCTCGGCGCCTACTACTTCTACGAAGACGGCAAGATGCTGGAAATCGTCGACACCAACCTGGTGATGTTCCGCAGCGGTGCCGTCATCGAGACGAACAGCTACGCGCTGTTCGGTCAGGCAACCTTCGACGTGACCGATCGCGTGAGCGTCACCGGCGGCCTGCGCTGGACCGACGAGTCGAAGACGTTCTCGGCCGGCGACCGTTTCACGATCCTTGCGGACTTCGGGATCGGCATTCCTGCCGGTTTCCCGATCCTTCCGACCGGGCAGGTGATGAAGGCCAAGGGCAACAAAGTCACCCCGCTGGCGAGCGTGAACTTCAAGGCGACCGAGGACTTGAACCTCTACGTCAGCTTCTCGCAGGGCTTCAAGGGTGGTGGTTTCACGCAGACCGTGTTCCCGTCTGCGCCGGCGATTCCGACCTTCCAGCCCGAAAAGCTCACCTCCTACGAGGCGGGTATCAAGTTCCTGGGCTTCGATCGACGCCTCCGCGCGAACGGCGCAATCTTCTACGGCGACTACCGTGACATCCAGGTCACGGTACTGGAGGGCGTGGCGCCGACCATTCGCAATGCCGCCAAGGGTCGCGTCAAGGGCGCGGAGCTCGAACTGCAGGCCGCGGTGAGCGCGGGGCTGCTGCTGGAGGCCGGGCTCGGCTATCTCGATGCGGAGTACACGGAAGTGTCCGGGGCCGCGGCCCTTGCGGGCCTCAACGAGGACAAGAAGTTCGTCAACGCGCCGAAGTGGACGCTGTCCGCGGCCGCGACCTACGAGTTCGACATCGGTGTCGGTACGTTGTCACCACGTGTCGATTGGTCCTACCGCACGCGGACCTACAACAACGCGGTGAACACGCCGGAGATCAGTCAGCCGGGCTTCCACCTGTTCAACGCGTCGCTGTCCTTCGACAGCCCGGATCGGCTCTGGCGCGTCGCGGCCGGCGTGAAAAACATCGGCGACAAGAATTACCTGATGTCCGGCTACGCGGATCCGAGCGGCATCGGTGCGGCGGAGGCGGTCTTCGACCGCGGTCGCACGGTGTTCGTGTCTGCGCGTCGCAGCTTCTGAAACTTCCGTACCCTTCAAGCGAGAATGACCATGCCTACGTCACCTGAGCGAGACATCGCCGGCATCAAGGACCTCGTCGAGGATACCGAGGCGACCTGGAAGCGGATCAGGGAGCATGCGCTGGAGCCGGAGGTCGCCGAGCTGGCGGCGCTCGGTTACACGGTGATCCCGCCGGAGAAGGTCGGGCCGATGTCGGACATCGTCGAGGCGCGCGAGGCGATTCTGGCGCTCGCGGAGAAGGAAGGTGCGGCCAAGAGCAATTACACGACGTATCAGGAGGGTCTGTCCTACGAGCTATACCACCTGGTGAAACAGGGTCGAATCTTCGAGAAGCTGCTCGTCAACCCCGCGATCCTCGCGCTCGGGCGCTATCTCCTCGGCGAACGCATGATCCTCAACAACAGCCTGGCCTACGTGAAGACCCGCACCGACAAGCATCTGGCGATCCACTCGGACACACTGATGGTGCCGGACCCGCTGCCCGACTACCTGCACCTGGTCAACTTCTCGATCGTGTTGACCGACTATTCGCTGCAGGCCGGCTGCATCGGCATCGTACCGGGCAGCCATCGCTGCCGCCGGCATCCAACGACGCCGGAAGAGCGATACTTCGATGTGATGAGGCCGATCGAATGCCCGGCCGGATCGGTGATCGTCATCCCCGGCAACACCTGGCACGGCGCGTTTCCGAAGCGTGACGACGGCTTCCGGGTGACGCTGGTGCAGGCCTATTCGCGGCAGTATCTCGCGCCGTCCGTCACGCACCGCATCGATCCGGCCATCATTGCGCGCAATTCCCCGGAGTTCGCGCGGCTGCTGGGCGGCAACCTCTGGACCGGCTTCGATGAGAAGGGCCTGGATCTCGAGAAGTTCGGGTCGACCTACCGCTCGCAGCGCAGCGTCTACGCCTGAGGAGTTCGCCATGTCCGTCGACGCCAACAAGCAGGTCGTCCGCTCGATGCTCGCGGCGCTGGCCGATGCCGACTACGAGCGGATGTTCGGCTTCCTGCACGAGGACATCCGCTTCTATGTGATCGGCACGACCAAGTATTCCGGCCTGTTCGTCGGCAAAAAGGACTTCTGGGAGCGGCTGCTCAAGCCGATGACCGACCAGATTGGCGAGGGGGGCTTCCGTGAGGAAATCGTCAAGGTCATCGGCGAGGGCGATCTCATCGTGACGGAGAGCCGTGGCTTCGAGAAGCTGGCCAACGGTATGGATTACAACAATGAGTACGCCTTCATCTATCGATTGCGCGACGGTTTGATCGTGGAGTGGAACTGCTATCTCGACACGGCGTTGATCGACAGCACGCACGACTGATGCGGCTTGGGTCGTGAATGCAGTCCAGCATCTCGGAGAGCTGATCGCGGTCTCCGGTGTGCGCTTCGGCTCCAGGACGGCGGTCGTTTCACCCGATCGGGCCGTCAGCTTCGCCGAGCTCGATGAGCTCGCGAGCGCCATGGCCCGCAATCTGCTGGCGGAGGGCATCGGCCCGGGCGATGTCGTCACATTGTGGTTCGAGAACGGCTGGCGCTGGCTGGCCGCGTACTACGGGGTGCTGCGCGCAGGCGCGGTCGTCAATCCCGTCAACGCACTGCTCACGGCCGCCGAGGTGGACTACATCGTGCGGGACTGTGGTGCGCGGCTGATTGTCGGCGCCGTCGACCGGGTACACCAGTTAGCCCCTGCGCCGGGTGTCCGCATTGTCGATGACGCCTCCGGATTGGATGCGCTGCTGGCACCGGCGGCTGACACCGAGCGACTGCCACCCGGCGACATCGGGCTCTCATCGCTGGCATCCATCTGCTACACGTCCGGCACGACGGGACGCCCGAAGGGCGCGGTCCTGACGCACCAGGCCGTGTTGATGAACACGCTGATGACGTCGTTGATGCACGGGCGCAGTGCGGGTGACGTGGTGGTTTCAGCGCTGCCGTGCCCGCACGTGTACGGCAATGTCGTCATGAACTCCGCCATCGCCTGCGGGCTGACGCTGGTGTTGTTCCCGCGATTCGACGAGGAGACGGTCATCGACTCGATCGCGCGACACCGCGCGACGATGTTCGAAGGCGTGCCGACGATGTACATGCGCCTGTTGAACCATGCGGCGCTCGCGCGTGCCGATCTGTCTTCGCTGCGCCGTTGCACCGTCGGCGGCCAGACGATGCCGGTCGCGACGATGGAGGAGGTCGAGCGCCGCTTCGGCTGTCGGCTGCTCGAGCTGTGGGGCATGACGGAGCTGGCGGGCCTGGGAACGACGCACCCGTGGAACGGTCCTCGGCGGCTCGGTTCCATTGGTGTGCCGATGCCGTTCTACGAAGCGCGGGTGGCGCACGTTGACGACGCGAGCCGTACGATGCCGGACGGTGACGTCGGTGAACTCCTGATCCGCGGGCCATCGGTCATGAACGGCTACCTCAACCATGAAGCCGCGACTCGCGAGGCCATCGAACCCGACGGCTGGCTGCACACCGGCGATCTCGCGCA
>JBFXAN010000152.1:0-15850 GCA_050184225.1 Dehalococcoidia bacterium
CTCTCCCGTTACGACGGGTGAGGGGGTGCCTCGTACAACCAACGCCACTCAGTACTCCCCTCTCCCGCTCCGGCGGGAGAGGGGACGGGGGTGAGGGCCGTTTGGCCGGGGGAGGGGTCCGTTGCTCCAACTCACCGATGTCGAAGTGATGTATGACGGCGCGATCCTGGCGCTGCGCGGCATCTCGATCGAGGTGCCGGCGGGGGCGATCGTCGCCCTGCTCGGTGCGAATGGGGCGGGCAAAAGCACGGCGCTGAAGGCGATCTCCGGGTTGATCCGCTCGGAGCGGGGTGAATGTACGCATGGCCGGATCGAGTTCGAGGGCGAGCGGATCGACCGGCAGGTGCCGGCGACAATCGTCCGGCGTGGGATCACGCACGTGATGGAGGGGCGGCGTATCTTCCAGCAACTCACGGTGCATGAGAATCTGATCGCCGGGGCGCACACCAGCCGGGGGCGCGACCTCTCGCCGAAGTTCGAGATGGTCTATCACTACTTCCCCCGGTTGAAGGACCGGCAGAAGGGACGGGCCGGCTATCTCTCCGGCGGCGAGCAGCAGATGCTCGCGATCGGCCGCGCCCTGATGGCCGATCCCAAGCTCCTGCTGCTGGACGAGCCGTCGCTTGGCCTGGCGCCGCTCTTCGTCCGGGAGATCTTCGACATCATCCGCCGGATCAACGCCGAGGGGCGGACGATCCTCCTCGTCGAGCAGAACGCCCGCGCGGCGATGCAGGTCGCCTCCTATACCTACGTACTGGAGAACGGCCGGATCGCGATGTCCGGCACCGCCGAGCAACTGAGCAAGGACGAGGGCATTCAGAAGTTTTATCTCGGTGTCACCGAGGGCGGCGGCCGGCGGAGCTTCCGCGAGGGCGCCACCTTCCAGCGGCCGCGTCCGTGATCGCGAGGGAGATCACGGACGCGGCCCGGTGTATGGTCGAGCGGCGCTACTTCACGGTGACGTTGAGCGTCTTCAGGTTGTTGTCGACCGTCACCTCGTCGAGCGCGCGGTCGTGGTTGAGCGAGGCGACGACGGTGCCGGCGCCCTTCGCCGTGGCGTGACCCATCACCTTGAAGACGGCGCCGCGCTCCTGGACCGGGCTGTCGAAGCCGCCGAGCGAACCGGTGCAGGTGAAGCCGCGCTCCGGCTCGCAGGTGAACCCGGCGGGTGTGTCGACCATCTTCATTGCCTGCATCGTGCCGAGGAAGTTGAGCACAACTTGGGCGGTCCCGTTCGCCGGTGTGCCATCGTTCCAGATCGCCACTTCGTAGACGGCGGTCGTGCCGTCGAAGACCTCGGCGGGACCGGTCAGGCGGGTGAGGACGAGGTCCGGCTTGGCCGGCTTCGGTGTGGGCGCTGGCGTCGGTGGGGGTGTGGGCTTCGGCTTCAGCGCGTTGCCGAGCTGCCCTTCGAGCACGTCGCGGTTGGCGTCGGAGAGGACGTAGGCGCTGTAGGGATAGGCGGGCGGCGCCGAGCTGAGCAGCATCTGCAGGTCGCGGTCGTCGACGTTCAGGTTCGCCGTGCGCGAGGTGCGCGTGCAGCGGAACGAATCGGCGGCGCCCCGGATCCACGGGTCGCGCGGGCAAATCCACTCAGCCGTAATCGTACCCTTCGGCCCCTTCAGCTTCTCCTGGGCGACCTGCGTCTCGACATCGTAGCTGCCGTTGACGTCGCCGACGAGGCTGCCGGGTTCTATAAAGCAATCGAGATGGTACTTGTAGGTGTGCTTCTGTTCGGTACCACCCGCACCGACGTTACCGATCGTGCAGTCCTCGGCATCGATGCTGAGCAGCCGGCCGCAGCCGACGCTGAGCACCAGCGTCGCGACGGCAAGCAGAGCGCCCGAGACGCGGGCGACGGTGTGGATGAGCGATGTACGTTGCATGAGCTTCCTCCTGTGCCCGCGTTCGGGCGATGTGCTTGCGACAGCATCGTCGGCAGCGGGACACACCGCAGTCCCGAAGGACACCGGCCCGCTGTCACACAGGGCACATTCGATGGAGGAAAGCCGGGCGTCTTTGAAACACAAAGGGCACAAAGGCAGCAAAGATCACAAAGAGACTCTTTAAGAAAGACTTTGTGGCCTTTGACCCCCTTTGCGTCCTTTGTGTTTCAAAGACGGTCTACTCGCCCGCCTGGACGAGTTGGACGAGGATGCCGTTGGAGTCGCGGGGGTGGATGAAGGTCTGGCGCCAGTGGCCGGAGCCGCGCACGCCGCCGAAGGGCTCCATGCCCTGGGCCTGCATCGTTTCGGCGGCGGCATCGACGCTCTGGACCTCGATCGTGATGTGGTGGAAGCCAGGGCCGCGCTCGCGGAGGAAGCGGGCGACGAAGCTGTCATCGCCCAGCGGCTCGATCAGCTCGAAGCCGATCTGCGAGTTGGGGAGCTCAAGCTCGGCAAAGGTGTATCCTTCCGCCTCGTTCGGGTGGCGGCGGACCTCACGCGCGCCGAAGACGGCCTGGAACCATTGGAGCGAATCGTCAATCGAGTGGGTGGCGAATGAGACGTGGTCGATGCGGGTCACCGGCAGCACGTGGATAGGAACCTCCAGATAGATATCGTGAGCATCGTACCGGATATGCGGCTGAGGATTGCCGCGAGCCGCGTGTGAATCGAGTTGGATCAACGTCCGTCGGACGGATTGGTCATGACCGCCGTCGTCCCCTGGAGTTTGGGCGGGGGTGGCTGGTTGTCGATATCGGCGCTGTAGCGGGTGTCGTCGGCGACGAGATCGAGCGGACCGGCGAAGAGGACGATGCTCCCTCCCGCATCCGGCCAGATGCCGTCCGGCAGATCGGGACGGGCGGGCGTGATCACGTAGCAGCGGCCGCCCGGATCGGCGTTGGTCGGGCCGGTGTGGACGAAGCAGGACTCGCCCGGTTGGAGCACGCGGCCGGCGGGCAGCGCCACCTCGGCGCCGTTCGCGGGCGAGCGCACGGTCCAGCCGGTCAGATCCTGGGCGCCGCCGCCGAGATTGGTGATCTCGACCAACTCATCCTGGGCGTAGCGCAGCAGCGTGACTTTGAGATACGGCCAGCCCAGTACCTTCGCGATGTTCCCGATCGCGGCCGGGTCGCCGGCGCGGACACGAAAGACGACCGTCTCGTTGAAGCGGGCGTCAGGGTCGGTGACGCCGCGTGCTGCCCAGGCGGCGGACTCGCCGTTCCAGAGTGAGCGGCGCGTGGCATCGCAGGCCGGCCGCCCCGCATCGGGGATGCAGGTCGCGCCGCGATCGAGCGCGGACTCGATGTAGTGCGCCGATGGCGACGGCGTGGGCGATGGAGTAGGTGACGGTGTAGGTGATGGTTGCGCCGGGACGATGCGGAAGGACACTTCGTCGGTCAGGAACGCCCGGCCATCGTCGCCGATCGCCTCGGCCCGGATCGTCTCCTGGCCCAACGGCGGCTGGACCGTGCGGTCGATGCAGCGCGCGTCCGTGGTAAAGGCATCCTCGAAGATCACGCCCTGAGAGACGCCATCAACCACGCTGATCAGGCGGATCACAGGTGGCGGTGGCAGTGGGAAGATCTCGATCTGGGGGATGTTGGCCGTCACGCAGATCGTGATCGGATCGCCCTCGGCATAGACGGCGCCGGCGCCGCGGTCGACGCAGACGGCCAGGCTGCCGTTGGCGGGGATCGCCGAAACCGGCACGGGACAGGTGGAAACCGCCGCTGGACCCTGTGCCGCGGCGCGAGACGGCGTCAGGACTGTCATGGCGGTGAGTACGACGATGATGACAATGATGGGCGGCACATATCCGTCATTCCGATGCGTCATAGCCCTCCCTCATAGTGCTCTATCTATTTCACGATCATCCGACGTGACTGTTTCACCATCGCCCGGCACTCACCATCCATGAATTGATCAGTGGTTCATCGCGTGTGCTCCGCAAGCCAGCGGGCGAGGTCGTCGAGTGGCGCCGGGGCGATCGGTCGGGCGTTGTCGTCGATTGGACTGGTCGCTGAGCCGAGGGAGTGGCCAAGGCCCGGATACGTTTTGATCTCCACGTCTCGGGCGCCGAGGTTCACGAGTTGCTCAAACAGTCGCACCGCGTCGCCCACCGGCACGTTGGCGTCCTCCTCGCCCTGCAAGATCAGGATCGGCAGGTGCGTCAGGTTGGGTGCCTGCTGATCGAGGGCCGGCAGCGCCGCATCGGGCGCGTACATGCTGAGGAAGCCCCCTTCGCCGAAGGCGTGGTCGAGGATGGCCGGCAGTGCCGGGATCAACTCCGCATCGATCGAGATGGCGCCGTCGCCGTTCTGGTCCAGTTGCGGATTGATCTCAAACCGGCCCTCGCGCAACGCGGCCGGATCCGCGACAAGCTGGATAACGCTCTTGGCGACCACGCCGCCGCTGCCCTCCACCGCGCGTGTCAGGGTCGCCGCCGTGACGGCGCCAGCCGGCGCGAACTGCCGGAGATAGGGGATGCTGACATCGGTCAGCTGTTGGTGGAGCAGGCTGCGCCACGGTTGGGCGACCGGTCCCTGCAGGATCAGGCCGGCCACATCCGGCCGGCGCACTGCCACCGCCGCCGCGACGGTGCTGCCTTCGCTCCAGCCGTAGAGGAATACCTGGTTCGGGTCCACTTCCGGCCGCGCCTGCGCCACATCCAGCGCACGTTCGGCGTCGTCGGCGAGCAGGGGCAGCGTGAGCTGCGTGAAGTAGCGCGGATCGATCTCGCCCGCACCGTTGACGTAGTGCTTGTTGTAGCGAAGGACGGCGTAGCCGCGTTTGGTGAGCTCGTCCGAAATGTCGCGGAAGATGCTCGAAAGGGTCACTCCTGGGTTGTAGGGGTCTGGGAGCGTCGCGTCCTTATCCGACGGACTGGAGCCGTGGATCAACACCACCGCGGGCAGCGGGCCGGTGGCCTGCGCCGGCAGCGTCAACTCCGCCGGGCTCTGGAAGTCGCCGAGGTCGATCGTCAACGGCACGCGGCGGATGCCGTCGCCGGCCTCGACCGACGGCGGTGATTGGACCGATGTCGCGCACACAAGTGCTACCAGAGCGGTCGTTGCCGCTGAACCGAGTCGCCACATCGTTGTACCTCCTCCGTGAATGTCTCGCATTCGCACGTCACCAGCGATCCCTGGGCGGCGGCTCGACCGGATGCGACCGCGACCGTCTTGCGACACCCAGGGCCAGAGCGACGATCGCGCCGCTCGCGATGCAGCGACTTCCCGTCCGAGCGGAGGTGCTCCGACAGGATGGCAGGCAGCACGAGCCGCACGCCCTTCCGGGTGACGAGTTGCGGGGTGGTTTCGGACTTGAATTGCGAGGACCCAAGTATGAGGCGAGCTATGTCGCTCTCGTTCTCTCAACCGTAGCTGATGAGCGCCGGAGTTGGAGGGTGAAGCAGGCGGATAGGGCAGGTTGGCCGAGGGGACCGGCCTCGCAACCAGTATCGATCACCGGCGTCGCGATGCGTTCCCCCATCGGGAGTATTCCGGCGTGGGGTCCGGGTGCGCGATGTCCCTCCTTATGGGGTCGGTGAGGGCGTTTGCCTCGATGCGGCGGGCGCAGACTCGACGGCTAGGCCCCAGAGCAGGATGCCTGCGATCAGCATGAACAGGCTGATCACGAGCGCGCCCGCGATGAAAAACACCGGGGAGACATCCTCCGTCGCGAACATCGTGACACCGGCGATCAGCGAACCGGCGCCGCCGGCGACCCCGACCCAACCGAGCCAGGCCGGGTAGCGTTGGCTGAACACCACGGCGAGCCCCATCAGGATAAATGGCAGGCCGTGGTAGACCATGATCACGCTCGCCCAGGTGCCTTCGAGGATCGCGAGCAGGGTTTCGCCGTCACGCAGCACCGCCGCCTGCTCCGCGCCGGAGGCCGCCGCCCAGTCATCGGCGACGAGGCGAAGCCCAACGCCGCTGATGGAACCGTCGACGATGTGCATGGCGACGCCGGCGATGGCGGCGGCCACGGCCAGCCGGCTGAGCGCCCAACCCGGCCCCTGACGGAGCGTGGCGGCGATCGCGACGAAGGCGCCCACCCAGAAGAGGGCGCCGAAGATGAAACCGAAGTAGACGGAAGGCCAGTACCAGCCCGGCTGGTCGGCGAGCCAACGGAGCACCTCCGCCGCATCCGAACTATCCGGGCGGCTGCCGCTGCCGCTGCCGGCGGCCACCTGGAAGATGGTGCCGAGGACCGCCCCCGCAGCGCCGATCCGCAGCAACGTCTGCATACCTGTCTGATTTTCCACCACGCGCATGGGATTCTCCTCCTGGACGCCGAATAGCGGGGCGATTGCGCCGCAAGCCGGGGTCACTCCAGGTTGGAAATGGCCGGAATCACCTCGCGGCCGACGATCTCCAGTGGGGTGATTCGGTGCGTGTCTTTGATCGAGCAGATCGCGGTCTGAACGCCCAGGCCGGCCAGGCGGCTGAGCGCGGCGATCACCTCGCCGGTCTTCTCTCCTTTGTCGCCGACATCGAGGGCGAGCATCATGCAGGTCTTTTCGATCGTGTCGTAGTCGCGGCCCTCGGTCTCGCAGTGCTCGCGGAGGACGGCCAGCTTGTGCGGCAGGTCCGGCGTTGGATAGAGGTTGCAGGCGTCGCCGTAGCGGGCGACGAAGCGGAGCGTCTTCTGCTCGCCACTGCCGCCGATCAGGATCGGCGGGTGCGGGCGCTGGAGCGGCTGGGGCGAGTTGAGCGGGCGCTCGAGCTGGTAGTGCCTGCCCTCGTACGGCTGCTCGTCGCCGCTCCACATCTGCAGGCAGATCTGCAGCGTCTCCTCCAGCATTTCGAAGCGGTCCTTGAGCGGCGGGAAGGGGATGCCGAGGCCGCGTGCCTCGTCCTCGTTCCAGCCGGCGCCGATGCCGAGCATGGCGCGCCCGCCGGAGAGTACGTCGAGGGTGGAGACGATCTTGGCGAGCATGCCGGGATGGCGGTAGGAGACGGCGGTGACGATCGGCAGCAGCTTCAACCGCTCGGTGTGGGCGGCGACGAACGTCAGCGTCGTATAGCACTCGATCATCGGGTCGGTGACGGCGCCGACCCAGGTCGTTTGAAACAAGTGATCGCCGACGGAGAACAAATCGAAGCCGCAGCGGTCGGCCGCCTGAGCGACCTCGACCAGCGCCGGCCCCAGGCGGTCGGCGCCACCCGGCCAGGCATAGTCCGCGATCTGCAATCCGACCTTCATCGCTCACCTCGCATCGCGCCCGGAGGGGCGTCGTTCTTACCCCAGTTCAGTCGTCGCGTCGCCCATCGTTTCCGGCAATCGCTGCTGGAAATCGAGGATCCCGACCCAGGCGGGGCGCACCGCGATGCGCGCCATCCTCGTACCCGGAACATCGATCTCGGCGAGATAGGCGGCGGCGGCTTCTTCGCCGAGATAGTGGCGCGCGGCCAGCGCGTACTCCGGCACCACGCCCTCCATCTCGACGACCGATGCCCGGCCCCGGATCAGAAGCACGTTCGGGGGGAAGCTCTCGGTATCGATCGTGATCGCGACATCCGGGTGCGCGCGCAGCGTCCGCAAACGAGCAGCCGGTCGGCGCACGTGCGGCGCCGATACAAACGTGGGCATGACCAACTCCTCGCCGGTCCAGTGGAACCAGGTCGGCAGGACGCGCGGCGTGCCGTCCACCGCGGTGTACGCGAACCGTGCCGGTATCGCCGAGCCGAGCAATCGCTGCGCGATCTCGCTCTCCAGCAGTTTCAGATCACCCTGCGGCAAGTTCATATGCTCCGAAGCATTCATATGGCAGACTCCACTCCTTTGTTCCGTGCGTGGCCGAGCGCCGGCGTGATCAGTTCGTCGGTCACCCAGCGCGCGACATCGATCGGATACGGCGCCGGCAGGTTGAGCACCAAGTGGGTGAAGCCGGCGTCGATCAGGTGCCGAAGGCTCGCTCGGGCCATCGCAGGTTCGTCATACGAGATGAGCAACTGGACGGAACGCGTGATCTCCCGGGGGTCGCGCGCGATGGCGGCGCAAAGCTGGTCGAGGACGCCGCTCCGCTCCCGGAGATCCTCGATGCTGGTGCGTGGCGGGCCGATCGCGTTCCAGATGTCGGCCTGTTCCGCCACGACGCGCAGTGTGGCGGCCCCGGTGCCCGCGATCAGCATAGGGGGATGCGGTCGCTGGATCGGCTTGAGGTTACAGCGCGCACCACTCAGCCGATAGTGTTGCCCCGCGAAGTCGAATATCTCCTCGGTCCACATGCGTCGGATGATCGCGCAGGCCTCGGCAAAGCCGGCGACCGCGTCACCCCAGGCGCCGATGGGTATGCCATATGCGTTGAACTCGGGAGCCGCCAAGTCCCGGTTTGGCAGCCCGCCGACGCCAATCCCGAAATCGAGCCGTCCGCCGGAAATCACGTCAACGGTCGCCGCGATCTTCGCCAGCACCGCTGGTCGCCGAATCCGGTTGTTGGTCACGAGCAGGCCGAGCCGAAGCCGCCGTGTCTGGGCGGCAAGCGCGGCGAGCAGCGTCCACCCTTCGTAGATTGGGCCGGACGGATCCCCGACCCGAGGCAGCAGATGATCGTACAGCCAGACGTGCTCAATCTCAGAAATTGCGTCCGCCTCGCGCCAAACCCGCTGGATGTCGTGATAACTGACGTTCGCCAGGGTCGTCTTGATGCCGAAGCTTGGCGTGACACGGTCAATCATGGTTGAACTCCATCGAAATCCAACTCACGTTGCCAGGTGCTCGACGAACGCCCGGGCGATCACCGTGTGGCCGGCGAGCGAGGGGTGGACACCATCGGGGTTGAACAGCTCCGGCGGCGCCGGCCGTCCCAGCGCCGCGCCGGTGTCGACCACCGGATCGGGCTGACGGCGGAGAATGTCGTTGAACGCGCTGAGGTCGTCGTTTCGGAGATCGAACTGCCCCTGCCGGAACGGCGGATAGGCGGCGAGGCCGCCTATCCGCCGCATGTGTCGCCGGCTGAGCCGGTGGTTCGTCAGCCGCGTCGATGCGATGGATCTGGTCATCGTGATGCATCTCCATCAAGGGATCGGACCGGCGTGACTTCCTGGCGGTGGACGATCACGTCGAACCACTGCGCCAGGGTGCCGCCGTCGATGAATGAGTCGGGACCGAAGTTCGGCAGGCCGCGGGTGCTGAGCGGGGACGTCAGCCAGTCCTGAACCGGCGGCGGGGCGGGCGCGCGCAGGTCGAGGATGAACTGATCGATGCCGGTCGCAGCGAGCGGTCGCTCGAACCACGCCGGCGCCGGTTGTGGCATCGCGGCCGTTTCTTCGCCACCGAGACTGACCGTGCCGTGGTCGAAGGTGAAGCCGATCGAGAGGTACGCCGGGCCATACCAGCGGCGCAGGTACGAGCCGGCGCTCGGAAAGCGCATGTCGGGATCGGGCGGGCGGGCGATGCGCAGGTCCGGAGCGTTGGCCGTGTGCGGACTCGCAGCCCAGTAGGCGATCGTGTCACCGGTGAAGTCGTGCCACCAGCGCAGGTTCTCGGCCGCGTGGGCGTCCCGATAGACGAGGGCCTCGTCCTCCGGCAGGCTGAAGTGCTCGTAGAACGATACGATCTGCCGGGCCTGCTGCACCGCAAGCGCGTGGGCGCGGTCGTCGGGCTCGTGGGGCAGTCCCTCCACCAACGCGAGGACCGCGCGGGCCTCGTCGATGGAGGGCTGTTTGTCCGGCACGCTCGCGATCGATTGGATGTGTTCGAAGATGTTCGGCGTAGCGGGCCGGATCACCTGGAGATGCTCGCGCAACTCGGCCAGCCGCTCGGGAGCCGTGCTGGCGACATACGCGTCGATCGCGGCGTAGGCCGGTTGCCCCGTGAGGTAGTACTCAACGCCGACGAACTGCACCTGGTCGTCGTGGCCGGCGTTGTAGTCGCGCAGCCACTGCAACACGTCGGCCACTTCGCGCGATTGCCATTGCGGGCTCATCTGCCGCACGAGCGCGTCGAGGTCGCCGTCGCCGGTGCGGATGTACCGGTCGATCTGGCGGCCGGTCGCCCAGTCTTCCTCCCAGGCGACGGAGCGGAATCCCATCTCCTCAACGAGGAAGCGCAGGGTGCGGTGCTTGAGGCTGATCTCCTCCGCCGCCCCATGCACCGACTCGCCCAACCCGACGATCTCGGCGTCACCGATCGACTGACGAAGGGGTTCCAGGTCGTCAAGTGGGGCAGTAGGGTCGACGGTTGTGACCGGCGTCGCGTTGTGCCGAACCCAGGTGGCGACCGGCTGCGACCCCGCGGCGGCGTCCGTGGCGGGCATGCCGGCGAACACCACCAGAACCCCGACAACAAAGGTGAACGGTGGCAGCGACCATCCCCAGATTCGTGTGCGTTGGCGCATCTGTGTATCTCCTTGGCCGGCGGCGCCACGCGCTTCAATCGATCACACACGTCAGCGGTCGAACCGCCAGCGCGTCGCGCCGTTCGGCTCCTCGCCGGCGACGCCAAAGGCGGTGTGGAACGTGAAGCGGTAGAGCTGCCACGGCGGCGGCCCCGCGCTCGGCGCGCTGTAGGGGGCCGTAAACGCGTCGCCCGCCACCTCCGCCGGCCATCCTTGCGCGCGGTAGAGCGCGGCCAGCCGTTCCAACGTCGGTCCGTCGGTGACTCTGCCCGCCTCACCCTCGAACACGAGATCGATGCCGGACAATGCGGCGGAGATCGTGCAGTCCGGGTTCGCGGCCAGGTTGCGAGACTTGCGGGTTCCCGGCCCGCTCACGATATAGATATCGCCGTCGAACCAGAGGGCGCCCACACCGGCGGCGTGAGGGTGGCCGTCCGGCCCAACCGTCCCGAGGAAGAACCGATCGGTCGGGCACGGGGCGGCCAGGGCGTCGCGGGCCCTGCTCCACGGCAGCGCGGCGTTTCCGTAGCGGTCGAGGTTGGTGGTGTCGGTGGGTGCTCGGTCGGTCATCGGTTCACCTTGGTTCCTGCGGCGTGATCGAGAGCACGTTGTCGCTCTGCTCGCTTTACTGGCCGGCCTACCCCTGGCGCGGCGGCATATCGGGGATCGGACCGCTGTACTGGATGTTGGCAAGCAGCCAGCGGCCGTCGCGCTGGACGGCGACCTGGGTGACGCGGAAGCGGCCGGATGCCTGGGGCGCCGGCTGTCCCTGATAGGTAGACTTTTGCGAGACGATGCCGACCGCGATCGCCGTGGCGCCGTAGTCGCGCACGCTGACATCGTTGAGGGAATGCCCCTCCAGCTTCAGCACGCCGTTCCGCCGTGGTTCGAGGTACTGCTGGCGATCCAGGACGAATCCGAGCGGGCCGACGACGGCGAAGTCATCGGCCACGAACTGCTCGAGGGCATCGGCATCATTGCGGCCTTCGGCGTCGGCCCAGCGCTGGCCGAGTTCCAGAATCTGATCGCGTGTCATGTGCAGGCTCCTTTCTCTCTTAGCTCCATTGGCTTCAACGCGGTGGGATATGTGCTGTCCGTGTTCGTGGCACGGGCTGGTCAGAGCATGACCGCACCGCCGTTCACGTCGAGCGTGGCGCCGGTGATCCATGAAGAACTGTCCGAGGCGAGGAAGAGCGCGGCGAGGGCGACATCGTCCGGCGTACCCAGCCGTCCCAGCACCGTCATCGCCGCCATCTGTTGCTGACGCTCCACCGGGATCAGCTGCGCCAACCGCTCGACGAGCACCGTGCCCGGCGAGATGCAGTTGGCACGGACGCCGTACTTGCCGCCTTCCATGGCGAGGTAGCGGGTGTACATGACCACGCCCGCTTTGGCGGAGGCGTAGGCCGCCGAGGGGCCAGGCAGGGGGACGCGTCCGGCAGTGGAGGACATCGTGATGATCGCACCGCGCCGACGCTCGATCATGCCGGGCAGGAAGCTCTTCACCGTCAGGAAGGTGGCGGTCAGGCTGCCATCTACGAATAACCGCCAGTCCTCCTCCGTGGTCTGCTCGGTGGGAGCGACGCGGGCGCCGCCGCTGCCGACGAATGCCGCCAGGATCTCGACCGGACCAAGCTCCGCCTCCGCCCGCTGTCGCATGTGTTCGACGGCGCCGGCGTCCTTGCAATCGGCGCTCACGCCGATCGCCTCACCGCCGTCGGATCGAATGGCACCGACGACGGCCTCGATCGCCGCCTGATCGCGGGCGTTGACGACGACCTTCGCGCCGTTGGCGGCGAGCAGACGGCAGGTGGCCGAGCCGATGCCGCCGGAGCCGCCGGTGACGACGGCCACCTTGCCGGCGAGGTCGGGATAGCTGGGGACCGGCATCGGGGAGGTGGCGCCCTCGGATTGGGCGGTCTGCGTCATTGCCATATCCTCTTTCATCATTCGATATGTCGTGCGGTACGGAAGCGTATGGCCGCGACGCGGCGTGTGCCGCGGGCGGGAGACGCGACTGGATACCCAGGTCGAACGGCGCCGTGCCGATCAACCGGCGGACGTATCTGAGCGGAGGTGCGAGAGGGTGGTGGCGGTGCCGACGGACAGGCCAAAGATGGCGACGCCGAGCGGGACATGCCAGGCGGCGGCGTTGCCGCCATCGCGGCCGCTGTAGCCGAGGCCAAGCTGGACGATGATCAGAACGGCCAGCGCCACGCTCAAGCCAAGTGCCAGACCAGCGCCACGGCCGCGGAAGCCGGCGAAGAGGACGAGCACCGCCTGGACCAGCGCGAGCAGAAAGGTGAGCGAGCCAAGGCCGCCGTGGATGTCGAATTGGTCGGTGTCGATGAAGATCCCCTGCCCGGCGAAGATCGCCTGGACGAGGATGCACAGGGGAACGAGCGGAGCGACGTAGCGAAGTAACTGGGCGAAGCCCTGACGGGCAGCCGGTGAGAGGGTGGTGGTGCCGCGATCAACGGACATATTCGGAACCTTTCGCGGGAGTGGCATCCGGCGAGGCGTGGACCAGGGCCTTCTTTATACAGACTGTATGATTAAATTATCCTTGTCAAGCGAGAATTATGCGTTCGCGTGATGCAGCTTACACAAGCTACGCGTGGACGAGTCAGATCGCCATCACCCGGACGGTTGATCGTGGATGCGGAGAGTCAAGACGATATGCTGCAAGGATGGTCCCCGTGAGCCCTCGTCCCTATCGCATCGGCCGCCGTCAGGCGGCGACGGATCAGACGCGCGCCCGCATCGTCGCGGCGGCCCACGATCTGCTCTCGACGGCAACGGGACCGGCCGGTTTCAGCGTCGACGCGATCGCCCGCAAGGCCGGTGTCGCCCGGATGACCGTCTACTACCAGTTCGGTTCGAAAGCAGGGCTGATGGAGGCGCTGTTCGACTCACTCGCGGCGCAGGGCCGCATCGGCGAGGGATTGGCGGCGGCGTTCAGCCGCGAGACTGCACTCGATGTTCTCGACGGCGTGATCGCGGCGTTCAGCCATTTCTGGTCGTCCGACCGGCTGATCATCCGCCGGCTGCACGGACTAGCGGTGCTCGACCCGGAGATCGAGGGTGGCGAGCGGGCGCGCAACGAGCGCCGTCGCGATGCGCTGCGCGTCGCGATCGGACGGGTCGCCGACGAGCACGGCCGCCCGACGGCCGAATCCCGCGACGACGTGATCGACATCCTCCACACCCTGACCAGCTTCGAAACCTTCGACATCCTTGCCGGCGCCTCTCGCGAGATCGAAGACGTGACGCCACTGGTGACACGGTTCGCCCGTGCGGCTATCGGGCTGGACGGCCGCTGAGCCGGCGGATGGGGCGCCGGTCATCGGTCGTCCGATTCGCCGTGGCTCTGGACCGGGCAATAGAGCGCGTTTGGCTCGACGCGGAAGACGCGGTTGAAGCGGGCACGGAAGTTCTCCAGGGCGGCGGTGGCAGCCAGTTCGACGAGTTGCGGCTCGTCGTAGTGGTCGCGGAGGCGGGTAAAAAGCTCGTCGGAAACCTCAACCGGTGCGGCGCACATCGCGTCGGCCAGTTCCAGCGCGACCCGCTCGGCGTCGGTGTAATGGGGACTGGTGCCGTAGTCGGGGAGGGCGGCGATCTTCTCGTCGGAGATGCCCGCGTCGCTGCCGCCGGCAGCGTTGATATCCACTCAGAAGGGACATCCGACAATCGTCGCGACCCGCACACAGACGAGCGCCCGCAGGCTGGCCGGCAGCACGGCGTCCTTGGCGACGGAGCGGCTCAGGCCGCGCGCCGCCGTCAGGATCGGCGGCCGGCGGGCCATGATCCGGGTGGGGTTAAGGACGAGGCCGAAATACCGTTCATCCTGGTCGAAGATCGGCTGCGCATCCGGGTGGGCATCGTCGCGATCCAGTGGTGTGATCCGGTCCATGCAGCGCCCTCCTGCCCTCAGTGTAGGCGTGCTGCTAAGACGACGGAAACCATGCCAATGTGACACCACGCCCGTCGGCCTCTGCTATCATATTGTTAGCAAATCTGGAGGGAGCGTATGGCACAGATACTTGTGCGTGATCTGGAGTCCGCGGTCGTTGAGCGGCTGAAGGCACGAGCGCGTTGCAACGGCCGCTCGCTGCAAGCGGAAGTCGCGCAGATCCTCCGGGAGGCCGCACGAATGTACACGCCGGAAGAAGCGCTGGCGCTGTCTAAGGCTTGGCATCTACGTCTATCGGGAAAGACATTCAGCGATAGCGCCGATCTGATCCGTGAGGATCGCGAGCGATGACGGACCTTGTCGTTGACGCAAGTGTGGCCGTGAAGTGGCTCATTCCGGAGACGCATCATGTGGAGGCGCGGCGGATTCTGACCTCAAACTACACCCGTTCTGCTCCCGACTTGATCTGGCCGGAAGTCGGCAACGTCCTCTGGAAGCAGTGGCGCCGCGGTGACCTTACGGCCGGTACGACCCAGGAGATGCTCGGACAATTCCGGCGGTTTCCCATGCAGATCGAGCCGATCAGGCAGCTGACATCGTGGGCAGTGGCGATCGCTCAGGAGGTGGCGCGAAGCGTGTATGACTGCACGTATCTCGCGCTCGCTCTTGAGCGCGGCAGTCAGCTTGTCACGGCCGACCGGCGCTTCTACAACGCGCTCCAGGACACGCCATACGCCGGCGCTTTGCTGTGGGTGGAAGACGTGCCGTAAGCCGGTCATCCAGGGTTGCCGGCCTCAACCGGTCATTTCCCGGCGTCAGTCACCATGCCGCTGCCGGGTGGGGTGCTGCTGCACCGCTTTGACCTCGTCCCAGTTCGCACGCCATGATGCCTGCCGCTCCCGCAGTTCGGGCGGCGTGTGCTCGCCGTAGGTGAGGGCATCGAGAAAGGCGAGCACCGCGCGACGGCCGCCCTCGATGAAGTTCACACCCGACGGCCGCCCGAGCCGGCGTTCGTGCCGCACCTCCTCCCAATGCCAGAGATGGAGCAGCCGGTCGATCAGCAGCAGTTTCTCGCGCGCGGACCGCGCCGCCGGCCAGGCCGCCGCGTACTCGGCGATAAAGGGGAGACCATCGGCGCCGAAGAGCTCGTGATGGCGGAACGTCTGGTGATAGTCGCCCCAGGGCAGATGCCAGGCGCAGACAGCGCACGTCAGCAGTAGCGCGGGGTCGGCGAACGTCCGCGGAGCGTGGGTGGTGACATGACCACAGCGGGGGCAGGGAACCCGGCCGCGCAGCATCACGTCCGCGACGACGAGCATGCTGCGGCAGCGGAGATCGAGCGCGATGCCGACGTCGTCGAGCAGTGTCGCGTCGAGCATGCCGCGGGCGGCGTCTTCATACAGCGCGCGGATCTTCCGTGGCGGCACCTTCGGCGCCCAGCGTGGCTTCACGGTGTCGTTGTTCACATCGATAGCATAGGCAATCGGACATGCGTCCGGCCGAGGGTCAGGTGGGGTCCGACGGTTTGGTGCGCTCCTGGGAGATGAGGGCGAAACGGATGGCGCCGTCGGCGATCAGGAGGAGGCCCAGGAGGAGCACAAAGGAGAGATGGACGCCGTCGCGCAGGCTGATGAGCGTGATCAG
>JBFXAN010000153.1:0-15642 GCA_050184225.1 Dehalococcoidia bacterium
TCGGCGCCTATCCCTTTACGACGCTGGAGCCGGCGCTCGGCGTCGTCGATGTCGGCTATGAGTCGTTCGTGATGGCCGACATTCCCGGCCTGATCGAGGGGGCGCACGCCGGCGTCGGCCTGGGTCACGACTTCCTCCGTCACGTCGAGCGGACGCGGCTGCTCGTCCACCTGCTCGACGGCTCGGCGCCGGACCCGATCGCGGATATGGAGACGGTCAACCGCGAGCTGGAACTCTTCAGCGAAGATCTCGCCGGCCGGCCCCAGATCGTCGCGATCAACAAGATCGACATCCCTGATGCGCGGGAACGGGCGCCGGAGCTCCAGGCTCGCCTCGCCGAGCGGGGGATCGACGCGCTCGCGATCTCGGCAGCCGCCGGCGAAGGCGTCACAGAACTGGTGCGGCGGGTCTGGTCGGAGCTGACTCGTATCCGGGCGGAGGCGCCGACCCCGCCCGTCGTCGAACCGGAGGCGGTGGTGCTGCGTCCCGAGCCGCGGACGCGCGTGCAGATTGAGCAAGAGGACGGCCGCTACGTCGTCCACGGCCGCCGGATTGGGGCGATGGCGGAGATGCTCGACCTGTCACAGGAGGAGGCGAAAGCAGAGTTCTACCGTCGCCTCACCCGGCTCGGCGTCGTCGCCGCCCTGCGCCGTGCCGGCGTGCGCGACGGCGATATCGTGCGCTTCGGGAGCGTTGATGTCACCTGGGAGGAGTGATGCGCGGCAATCGGCAATGGGCAATCGGCAATGGGGATGCCTACGGCACAACCTTTCATAGCGGTGCATTGTGAGTTCCATTGCCGATTGCCCATTGCCGATTGCCCGGATCGGCGTGCTGGGCGGCACGTTCGATCCCGTGCATCTGGGGCACCTGATTCTGGCGGATGAGGCGCGGGAGGCGTTGGGGCTGGACCGGCTGCTGCTGATGCCGGCGGCGCAGCCGTGGCGGAAGGCCGAGCGTGAGGTGACGGCGGCGGACCATCGGCTGGCGATGCTGCGGCTGGCCGTGGCGGATAACCCGGCGTTCGATGTTTCGACGCTTGAGATCGACCGAGGCGGGCCGACGTTCACGGTCGAGACGCTGGCGGCGCTGCGGGCGGAGCTGGTGACGCCGGCGGACCTGGTCTTCCTACTGGGCGAGGATGCGCTGCTCGATATGCCGCACTGGCGCGATCCGGCGGGCATCCTCCGGCTGGCGCGGCTCGGCGTCGCCGCCCGGCCGGGCAGCGCCCCGATCGACTTCGACGCGCTCGAACGTGCGATGCCCGGTGTGACGGGGCGGGTCGAGGTGGTGCCGATGCCGTTGGTCGCTATCTCTTCGACCGACATCCGCCGGCGTGTGCGCGAGGGGCGCTCGGTCCGCTACCTGCTCCCCCAGCCGGTGCAGGCGTACATCGTCGAGCACCGGCTGTATCAGGCCCGATAAGGCAATGCCAGCGTGATTGGCCGGCGGTCGCCGGCCTTCGAGGGTTGTGAGACTCGCTTTCCCTGTTCAATGCGCGAGGGAGGCCGATGCCATGGACGTGCGACCTGAACCGATACCGCGGCCCGACTGGTCACCGGTTCCGCGTGAAGGCTGTATCAACGTCGAGGGGAAGGTGCTGCGCCGGGCTGATGACGTGTCGCTCGCCCTGCTCCGGTTCGCGCCACACGGGACGATCGACGAGCACCCCGCTTCGATCGCGATCGACGTGATCTGCCTTGAGGGCGGCGGTTTCACCAGCATCGCCGGGGTGGCTGTGCCCCTGCGGGCAGGCGAAGCGATCCGCTGGCCGGCGGGACAGCCGCACCGGCTCTGGACGGAGAGCGAAGGCATGCTCACGCTGATGGTGGAGCACACCGGCGGGATGGGTCGGATGGCGGACGCTGGCCGGCGGTAACTTCATCTACAATGGATACAGCGTTGGACACCGGCCGGGGTGCTGGTGCGAGGAGGGAAGGGGCTGATCATGGCTGAGCGCGATGGGATGTGGCTGGAGCGGGTGGTGGGTGTTGCCGGAGCGGCGGCGGCAGTGGCGGTGTCGTTGCTCAGCGTGAGCGGCGGTTCTGAGCAGAAGCAGCGGCCACCGCTGGACGAGGACGACGAGGATTACAACCCGCTGAACGATCCGGACAACGATGAAGGTCTACCACCGGTGATTGATTCCGCCTTCAAGCGGCTCGGCCTGAAGGACAGCGCCGTCTACGAGCATACCGAGGGGTACTACGCGATGTACCGGGTGATGAAGACGCTCGGCTTCAGCGACGCGGACATCGCCAAGTTGGTGCTGCAGAAGGCGGGCGAGCGGATGGACGAGGGGTTGGAGCAGGTCCATCCGACGGAAGCCCGCGCCGTCTTCGAGTCGATGGAGGACGCTGCCCTCCGCGCCGCTTCCGAGGTGGACAACCGGCTCTCGCTCAATGGCGACCTGATCCGGCGCGTGCGCGAGGGTGCGACGGCAGCGCGATCGGGCCGCGAGGATCTGCTCCTCGGCCTCGAGCGCGGCCTCACCCAGGGCCGCGAGCAGTTCCGGCGGATGCTCAAGGGGCTGTCCCGCGACGACGCGGCGGAGTAGGGGATGGCGCCAGCGCCGTTCCGGGTCGGTCACGGCTACGATATTCATCGATTTGGTGATGGCGGCGAGTTGATCCTCAGCGGCGTCCGCTTCCCGGAGATGCCGGCGCTGCGCGGCCACTCGGACGGCGATGCGGTGCTGCACGCGGTGGCGGATGCGCTCCTGGGCGCGGCCGGGCTTGGCGATACCGGCGCGATCTTCCCGCCCGGCGACCCGGCGACGCGCGGCATCGACTCATCGTCGATCCTGCGAGACGTCATCGCCCGCGTTCGAGCCGCCGGGTGGGCGCCGTCCAATCTTGACGTAACCGTAGTCGCCGAACGGCCGCGGATTGGGCCACGCGCCGCGGAGATGCGCGCGCGAGTTGCCGAGATCTTGGGTCTCGACCTCGGCGACATCAGCATCAAGGGCAAGACGAGCGAAGGGCTCGGAGCGGTTGGTCGAGGCGAAGCGATTGAAGTACACGCGGTCGTGTTACTCAGTCGTGGATGACCATTTTGCTTGACCGGTCGGCAGCTTCTCGTTTATGGCTCGCGGCGAGTGATTCCAGGAACCCGGTCAGAACCCTGGTCAAACGAGATGATCGTGCGTTCGACTGAGTCTTCGGCGTATGCCGCCAGGAGCGCGGCGACGAAGGATAGCACTGGGAGCGTGGTATAGAGATCCAGGACTCGAAGGCAGCAACGCTTATGCGACAGCTTGACGCCCCGAAACCGGATGATATTGCCAATGTGCCGCCGAATCTCATCACGAGGCAGGTTGTACAGCGTTCTTGAACTGAGGACTTGAACGGTTTCGACCAGTACCGCCTCTGTGAGTGCGACAGCGGCCTTGCCCGCGGCAAGATCGCGAAAGGCCGCGCAGGCTTGCGGCGAATGAATCGGATGATCGTTTGTCAGGTAGCGGATGATGACGTTGGTGTCGAGCGGTGGCATCAGCACCCTCGATCATTCTCAACCGCTGCCCGCGCATGCGCCGCCGCCGCGATCTCGGTCATTTCCTCGACTGTGAGCGTCTGCGACAGCGGCGGCACCGCGCCGAAACTCTCCTCGACTGATGAACGCGCGCGGGTGATGATGACCGTGTCTGCGTCGACGCAGAAGGTCACGCGATCCTTCGGCTTAATCCCCCACCGCCGTCGAAGTTCCCGCGGCAACGTCACCTGACCTTTAGGCCTTACACTGCTCTCGAACGTGTCCATTCTCGCCCCCAACTCGATCGTACGACCACGAATGCCTGGTTGTACCGCAGACAACTGGATGGACTTGCGTGCATGGTACAACTACAGTGGAGGCTCAAATGTTGCGCTTGACCCTCGCGACCATGGGCGCCTCACTTGCGCTGGCCTTGACTGTGTTCGCCGCCGCTGTGAACGCGGGCGGCGGGGCACAGGTCGTCGGGCAGACGCCGGACGAGGCGGCGGCCACGTCGCTTGCTGCTGCTCTCCGTATCTTTGATGGGACGGATGATCCCGCGTGTCATGCGGGTATGGGCGATCAGGTTTGTGTCCGTCCGTCCTCCACACCGGAGCAGGCAGCGCGCGGCATCGCCACCTTTGGCGTCAGTGGTAGCGGCCCGGGTGGGGCCGGCGGCTTCTTCGGCGTGCTCGGCCGGGATCCCGCGGGCGCGTGGCAGTTCTGGTATGGCACGCAGAACGTCTCGTATCAGTTGCTCACTCTGCCGGGGGAGATGATCGTCTGTGCCGCCGGCGGTCTCAACGTCCGCGCCGGACCGAGCGTGGAGGCGTCGGTGGTCGGTACGTTGCCCGATCTCACCCGCGTCAGTGCCGAGCAGTTCACCCTGACGCAACCCGGCACGATGCCGACGGAGAGCAGCGACCAGGTGATCGGGGACGGCTGGTATCGGCTCGGCGGTCCGATTGAGGGCTGGGCGTCGTCGCACTACCTGACGAATGCCGAGGTCGATGCCACCACGGAGATGCCGCCGTGCTCGATCCTCAACCTGTTCGCCGATCGCTGATCCGAAGAATTCACCAGCAAGACGCCAAGATTCATGCTGGCTTGGCGTCTTGGTGTCGGGCACGCCCCGCCGACTGCATCGGGTAACGATGTCTATTGCCAGGGCAGACCGCGGACCAGCGCCACGGCGAAGAAGACGATCGCCAGCGCCAGCAGCGCGTTCACCCGGCCGATCCAGCTTGCCTGACGCCGTAGCCGTTCCGCTCGTTGCACCGCGCCGGCGGTGTCGCGTAGCTGCGCCAGCCGGGTGCTGCGCGGTCCCAGGACGAAGTCGTGGAAGATGCTGAGGATGAGGAGTACGGCGACCAGGCCGAGCTTGGCGGCGAGGATGTGACCCCATGTCCCGCTGAAGAGATCGGCCGAGAGGACTGTGCTCCAGGGAGTGTCCCGGTTGTGCAGGTTCCAGACGCCGGTGACGAGCAGCGCGGCGATTGCGATCCAGCCGACGGTCCGAAAGCGATGGCCGACGGTGCTCATCAGTGCCGCCCGCACGCGCGGCTCCTCACGGCGCACGATCGGCACCAGCACCAGCGGCAGGAACAGCATGCCGCCGATCCAGATGATCGCGGCGATAATGTGAAAGAAGACGATCCATTGATACATGGCTGGCCCGCATTGTGAGGTGTCGCGCCGGACCATCGTTGATGGCGCAATACTCTCAGTCTACGAGACTCGGAGGATACCGGCCGTCTTGCCGAGGACGCGTCCTCCACGGACTCCGTCATCGTGCGAGTGAGCGACAGGGATTTCGCCTCAAAGCGGGCCTGATTCCGGGTACTTGACAGGTGTTAGGTGATGCCACACGATAGGCGCACGTCGCACCCCGCCTGTTGCGAGGCGGAACCATGCCGGCCGACCCCCCCTGACCTTCTCGCTGCACGTCGAGGTCGACGGCAGTGGTCTGCCGCTGCTGCTGCTACCCACGTTCGCCTCCGGCGCTGAGTCCTGGGGCGGCGCTGTCGTTCGCACGCTGGCCGATCGCTTCCTCGTGCTTCGGCTCGACTGGCCGGGCATCGGCCGCTCACCCCCGTTCCCCGGAGGTTCGCTTTCAGTCGACGCAGTCGCACAAGCGGTCCTCACGGCTGCCGGCAGGCACACGGATGCACCGTTGCGGGTGCTCGGCTGGGGACTGGGCGCGATGGTGGCGCTGCGGCTGGCGGCAGACCGGCCGGAGCGGGTGGAGCACCTTGTCCTCATCGGCGGTGCGGCGCATAGTGGGGCATTGCTCGCGGCGGCGCCCACGGTTGCGGCGCTCTGTTGCGTGTCCGACACCGCGAGCGCCGAGGAGCACATGCTCGGATTTCTGGGCCGGCTGACCAGCCCCGCCTGGCGTCCGTTTGCAGAGATGTTCTTGGTGCAACTGTTGCCCCGTCCGGCGCGAGTGCTGGCCGCACTCCAGAGTCAGTGGGCGGCGCTGCCGGCGTATGACCTGCGTTCCAGCCTGGACCGAGTCCGGAGCCCGACGCTGCTCCTGGTGGGCGACGTCGATGCACTGGCGCCGCCGAAGCTCGCGCGGGAGCTTCAGGCGTCGATGCCATCCGCCCGGCTCCACACCATCGCCGGCGCCGGTCACGCCGCGATCTGGGAGCAGCCTGGGGCCGTGCTCGACGAGGTGCTGACTTTTCTCGGAGGTGACGGCGACGACATAGAAACAGGGATACCGCGACAGCGCACCGTGGTGAAAGGGAGGAAGTTCTGATGACGGTTAGCTATGCCCCATCGAAGACGGCGACGCGTCTGTGGGCGCTCACCGGCGCCAGCTTCACCGTGCCCCGCAGCATCCTCGTCGCCTCGCTCGACAGTACGCCGGTGACGATCCCGGTGCCCAGCTACCTGATCGAGCACGAGCGCGGCCTGGTGCTGTTCGACACGGGCTGCAACCCGCGCGCCGCCACCGACCCCGAGGCGGTGTACGGACCGCTCGCCGGCGCGGTCGGCTTCGCGATGACACCGGAGCAGACCGTGGACGCCCAGATCCGCGGCCTCGGCTACCGGATGGATGACATCACGTACGTCGTTCCCTCGCACCTCCACTTCGACCATGCGGGCGGGCTCTACCTCTTCCCGCACGCGCGCTTCTTTACGATGCACGGCGAGTTGCAGGAGGCGTACTGGCCGCCGCCGAACGCGCGCGGATTCTTCCTCGTCGAGGACTATCTGCCGACGCGCGGCTTCGACTGGTTCGAGCTGCCGAGCGATCACGACCTCTTCGGCGATGGCTCCGTCGTCCTGCTCAAGACGCCGGGGCATACCGCCGGCGGCTGCTCGTTGCTGATCCGGCTGCGCAACCAGGTGATCATCCTCGCGGGTGATACCGCCCATCTGCGCGAAGGGATCGACGTCGTCAACCCGATGCCGTTCAACGTCGACACCCGCAAGGCGGCGGAGTCGATCTACCGGCTGCGGGCGCTGCGGGAATCCCTCGAAGCACGCATCTGGGTGAGCCATGACCCCGACGACTGGGCCGAGATGCCCCATTCCCCCGTGGCGATCGATTGAGCGAGTCGTTAGCTGTTAGCCGTTAGCCGTTAGCCGTTAGCCGGAGATTTTCATGTCATAGCCGGCATCTGATAGCTACTCACTAATCGCTAACGACTAACAGCTAACGGCTAACGGCTAACGGCTCTCAGAAAGGAGTCCATCATGGCGATCGAGATCGGTGTCTTTCACAACGGCGCCTCCGACCTGAAGGTTGTTCCGGCGGGCGAGGTCGTCGTGAACGACGGCACGCTCGAACAGGTCCACGAGAGCAATCAGCGCGTGCTCGTCGGCCAGGTGCGACAGGGCATCCTCGCCGACCGGCTGGGGTTCGACTACTGGTTTATGACCGAGCATCACTTCCAGCCGGAGGGGGCCGAATTTAGCCCCAACCCCCTGCTCGTCGAGACGGCGATCGCCGCCAACACGAAGCGCATCCGCCTGGGACAGACGGCGAACATCATCACCTGGTGGCACCCGATCCGGATCGCGGAGCAGGCGGCGATGCTCGACGTGATCAGCGGCGGCCGGCTGGAGTTCGGCATCGGCCGCGGCTATCAACCGCGCGAGAACGAGACGTTCGGCAAACCCTACGGCGCGACGATCCAGGACCAGGAACGCAACCGCGTCTACTTCGAGGAAGCGTACGAGACGATCCTGCGGGCCTGGACCGAGGGGTCGATGTCGCATCACGGCGAGTTCATCTCCGTGCCGCCCAGCTACACGAAGTGGAACCACAAGCAGACGATCGCCTACTTCAACCGGCCGGGGGTGGGCCGCGACGTCGACGACGTGCTCAACCTGGGTCCGCCCGACATGTACTCGATGGGCAGCCCGGTAATGGCCTCGACGACGACGCTGCGGGAGATCAGCGTCTTTCCCCAGCCGGTGCAGAAGCCGCATCCGCAGGTGTGGCAGCCGGTCACGAGCGAGCGCTCGATCCGCTGGTCGGCGCAGCGCGGGATCAACGCCTTCACCGTGCCGGAGCCGGCCTCCCGCCTGAAGCGCAACGTCGAGGTCTACTACGAGGAATCGGAGAAGAACGGCTGGCCGGATCGTCTCAACCGCGGTCCCCTCAAGTTCGGCTGGGATGCGGCGAAGCACCGCGGCTTCGGCTGCTGCCGCTACGTCCACTTCATCCGCCCCGGTCCGGCGGGGCAGGAGGACCTCGAACGCTACAAGGCGGCGCTCGAGCTGCAGTGGGACTACTACGGTCCCTTCGGCTTCGCCGCGGTGATGGCCGAGCTGGACGAGGCGCCGTATCCGCTGACGATGCGGATCACCGCCGACATCCTCATGCAGAAGAACATCGCGATGGTCGGCACGCCGGACCAGGTCGTCGAGAAGATCATGAGCCTGAAGGCGGCCTGCAACTACGACGACTTCATGTTCACGGGGTGGTTCGAGGCCGGGAGCTACAGCACCGAGGAGATCGAGGAGCAGATGCAGATCTTCGCCGCCGAGGTGATGCCGGTGCTGCGGCGCGAGTGTGGCGGCGGTCCGTCGTTACCCGAATCGACGCTGCAACTCGTCCCGGAACGGCAGGCGGTCGGCGCACCGGCCGGCTCGTAGCCTCGCAGTGCGCCCGGCCTCCGCCCGCTGCTCACGTGGGCGGAGGCCGGCGGCTCCTTTCTGACACCGGAGATCGATGATGCCGCTGTACGAATATGCCTGTGCAACCTGCGCCGCGGTCTTCAGCCGCCTGCGTCCCTTTGCCGACGCCGGTGAGTCTGCCCCCTGCCCGCACTGCGACGCCCTAGCCGCGCGGACACTGACGAGCTTCGCTGTGCTGCAGCGGGCCGAAACACCGCAGCCCGCAACGCCTCCGCCCACGTCCCAGCGGCCGCTGTGCCAGCGGTATCCGCACATTCCACTGGTCTGTCACATGGAACCCGATGCGGCAGAGCGGTGGGTGGCGAAGGCTGAAGGGCGTGAGGAGCAGTATCTCGAACGAGAAGCACGACGGCAGGAGGCAGCGGCGCGCGTCGGCGTGGCGCCGTCACCGGCACCGGCTCTGGAGCACCGACATCACTTCGGCCATGTCCATCCGGGCCACACGGACACGAAGCCTGCGAGCGGGTAAGAAGCATCTACCTTCGCGATCAAACAGCCAGTAGTTTGGTATCTACATTCCTGCTGGCATGAGCGCCTGGCTGCGGGACTCCATCGCGCAATGCCGCAGGACCCGGAGCCGGGCCGGGCCGACGTAGCCGGCCAAATCGACGACCTACCCTTGGTTGCACTGCTGATCTATCAACTCGACTATCTTGACTGCTTTGAAGTAGTATTCTTGTAGTGTATGCATCGTCAAGCCGACATCTCGACCGTGTGCTATATTGTGTCGATTACTGACGATACTATCCATCGCATCTTTTGCATCTTCGCTTATATGCACAACGATCTCTTCGCGCCATTCAAGACTAAACGATTGTACCAAGTTCAAAATGTTTCCCATTCTTGGATTCTGAAATCTGTTGAGTTGCAGTTGTACATATCGCGAAATTTCACTTCCAGATCTCCGTTCAGCATACTCGCTATAGATCGCTCGAATGGCGTCTTCGAAGAAACCAGATGTGAGTACGCAAAGATAGCGAGACCAATGCGAGAGCATCTCGGCATCAGCACTTAAGACAGATGACCGCTTGTATAGATTGTCGAGTTTTTGCTTGCTTATATCTGCTCGTTGACAAATCATCTGACCGTCGAAAATGCTCGTTCTGCTAGACTAAGGCGCTTCTTCACCACTTCTTCGTCAGTAGTAGAGCTCGCAATACTATCCAAAAACTCTCTGTTATTCAGTAGCTCGTCGAAACTCGGGCGAAGCGACTTAGTGTTTCGAATAGGATTAGATTGCTGGCGACGAGCAATGCCAAACATGACGGCATCAAATTGTGCAGCGTTAATCCCTCGCTGCAACCGAAACGCGTCACGGCCAATGCCAGAACCTATCAGGTTCACAGTCTCTTCAAAAAGTTGACGTAGTTCAGTTTCACTATAGATGACAAGATTACGATTACGCGACATGTGTCGATTGAGGAAGTCCTTCATTGGTTTTGAATACTGATCAGATTCAAAATAGAGCGCAAAAAACCGAAGAATGAGTTCCTGATCTCGCAGCCGAGGGCTTGTCGGTCCGAACAAGCTACGCCAGGTAGAATTCTGGTTGAGATCTTTCAAAAGATCGTTATATCGACCGTGATATATACTTGCTCGAATTTCTTGCGGAAGCAACAACAAGCCGCCTGTGTTCAAACGTTCAAATATCAGATATATGCTACTCTCATCTTCAGATGGCTCATCTTGGCGAACTATTGTCGCGTGAATTATGGAATCGTCAAGGCGACGTCGGTCATCTTCACTAAGCGTTTTGTAGCTGAGTCCTTCAAAATTCGATTGCACTCCAATAAGACGAAATTCCTTCTGGGTATCGGCAAAAACACCATCATAGAAGTAGAGAAGGCTAAGAAGGCGCTGCTGACCATCTATGACGATCATCTTCTGCGTACTATCCTCTCGCGAAAGAAAAATGCCAGGGACGGGCAATCCGAGCAAGAGAGACTCTACGAACTTCGATGCCTTCTTGATGTCCCAGACGAAGTTCCTCTGAAACTCCGGCATATATATGTCACCGGAGCGGAGTCGTTTGACAAGGCTGTCGACTGGGTAGTCCGCGCCATAGCTGGTAATGGCATATTTGAGAGGCGCGATCTCATCAATCTCTTCCGGAGGGCGCTCATTATCGACAGTCTGGGTTGCCGGTGACATGCTCATGTGCCAATCGTAGAGGATGCAGTGGAGATTGCCTATAGGTCGTGAACGCTAGACGTTGAACAGGATGTGGAGCACGTCGCCGTCGTGGACGATGTAGCTCTTGCCCTCGGTGCGGAGGAGGGCGCGCTTCTTCGCTTCGGCTTCGGAGCCGGCGGCGATCAGGTCGTCCCAGCGGATCACTTCGGCGCGGATGAAGCCGCGTTCGAGGTCGGAGTGGATCTTGCCGGCGGCGCGGGGGGCGGTGGCGCCCTGTTCGACGGTCCAGGCGCGACACTCGTCCGGGCCGGCGGTGAAGAAGGAGATCAGGCCGAGCAGCGCATAGGAGAGGCGGATGGCGCGGTCGAGGCCGGTCTCGTCTTCGAGGCCGAGGTCGCGGCGGTACTCCATCGCCTCCTCCGGCGTCAGGTCGAGCAGTTCCATCTCCAGGCGGCCGCAGAGGACGGCAACGTCGGTGTGCGGTTGGGCGTAGCGGCCGCGCCACTCTGTCTCCAGCGCCTCGCGCTGGGGGATCGCCTCTTCGCCGATGTTGAAGATCAGGAGCAGCGGCTTCTGCGTGAGGAAGCGGTAGCCGGCGATCGTCCGCTCCTCGTCTTCGGTGAGGTCGAGCGCGCGGATCGGTTGCTCGTTCTCCAGGGCGGTCTTGAGGCGGTTGAGCAGCGCCTGCTCGCGTTCGCCGGCGCCGCGCTCGCCCGCCTTCTGGGAGCGGAGCTCGGCGGCGAGCCGTTCCTGGCGGCGCTCGATCAGGGCGAGGTCGGCGAAGGCGAGCTCGAGGTCCATCGCCGCCGCGTCGCGGGCGGGGTCGACGCTCCCCTCGGGGTGAGGGACAGCCGGGTCGTCGAAGGCGCGGACGACGTGGATGAGGGCGTCGACGGTGCGCAGCTGGCCGATGAACTGGGCGCCGGGACCCTCCCCCTTGCCGAAGGCGGCGCCGGCGGCGGGGAAGTCGACGTAACGGATCTCGGCGGGGGTGTGCTTCTTGGGGCTGTACAGCGCCGTGAGTGCATCGAGGCGCTTATCCGGGACCTTCACCACGGCGATGTTCGGCTCGTGGCCGCCGCCGAAGCCGGTCTGCGCCTTGCCCCGCGTGACTGCGTTGAAGACGGTGGTCTTGCCCGATTGCCCCGTTCCGATGATGCCGACATCCATCGCGCTGCTTCCTCTTTGTCGTAGCGTACAAGGAGCGTGGTGTCATACGACAGCGCCCGGTGGTGTTTAGATCTACAGAGGGCGTTGTGACGCCTATCAACGCGCGGGGGTTGCTCGTGCTGCATGCAGTGGCAAACGAACCTGAGTCGGGCCGCCCGCCGGACCGATTCGACGATCTCTTTCAACGGCTGTACGTCGAGCTGTACGGCCTCGCCTGCTCGGTCGTGGGCAGCCGGTCGGAGACGGAGGACATCGTTCAGGAGGCGTTTCTGAAGCTGATCGATGCGCCGGTGCTGGAGCGGCCGGATGCGGAGGTGCGCGCCTGGCTGCGCCGGGTCTGTCTCAACCTCAGCTTCAACCGCGTCCGCGACCGGCGGCGGGCACAGGCGCGGCTGGAGCGTGCCGGCCGGCTCGAGATGGCGGGCGCCGACGTTCAGATCGACGATCCGTCCGCGCTCGTGCTCAGCCGCGAGGCGCGGGATGAGGTGCGGCTGGCGCTGGCGGAGCTGCCGGAGCGACAGCGGAACTGCGTGTTGCTACGCCATTCCGGCTATTCCTACGCCGAGATCGCGGCGACGGTTGGTGTCGCCGTCGGGTCGGTCGGCGTGTTGCTGGCGCGGGGGGAACGGGCCTTCCGCGAGATCTATGAGGAGCAACGGCGATGAACGCAGTCATTCCAGCCTGTCCCGACCTCGGCGTCTGGCGTGCATGGCTCGACCAGGAGCCGGCGGAGGCGGGCCTTGACCTACAAGCACATCTTCACACCTGCCCAGATTGTCGAGCGCTGGTCGGTGACCTCCGCGAGAACGCGGGGATGGCGGCGACGCTGGTGCGTTCGCTCGACCAGACGATGACGCCGGCACCGGCGGCGGTGACGCTCGCGCAGGTGCGGCTTCGGATGGCGCGGATGGGGAACCAGCCGGCGCCGGTTGCGTCTACGCCGCCGGTTTCGCGCTTCCGGCGGTGGCGGGTGGCGGTCGCGGGGATGGCGGCGGCGCTGGCGCTGATCGCCTTCGCCGTGACGCCGCCGGGCCGCGAGGTGACGGCGCAGATCATGTCACAGTTCCGCTCGGAGCGCTTCGAGGCGGTGCCGCTGACCGCGGTTCAGCTCGAGAACCTGGCGAAGACGCTGGCGCAGCTCGAACAAGTGGGCACGGTTGAAGGCGTGGAGGCGCTCGGCAACGGCGCCATGGAAGTGGACTCGGTGGCGGAGGCGGAGCAACTCGCGGGCTTCGCGCTGAAGCAACCTGACGCGGCGACCCTGCCGCAGGGCTACGACGCCACTCCCTCGACGATCAGCGTGATCCCGGCGGCGACGGCGCGGTTCACGTTTGACGACGCGAAGGCGCGGGCGTACTTTCAGTCGATCGGCCGTGCCGAAGTCGAATTGCCGCCCCGCTTCGACGGTGCATCAATCGTCGTGAACACACCGCCGGTTGTGTTGATGCTGTTCACGCGGGATGGGGCGAGCGGCCCGGCCGACTTCGCGATCCCGCTGGTGGTGGGCCAGGCGGGGACACTGACGGTCGACGCGGCGGGGGGCGTGACACTGGAGGAGCTACGCGACTTCCTGCTCGACCTGCCCGGCCTCTCGCCGGAGACGGTGACGCAGCTACGGAACATCCAGGACTGGCAGAGCACGATCCCGATCCCGGTGCCGGTCGATCTGGTCTCCTGGCGGCGAACGACGGTGGCGGGCGGTCCCGGCCTGGCGCTGGCGGACACGATGGGCATCGGCAGCGTGCTGATCTGGCAGCGGGACGGCTTCATGCACGGCGTCGGCGGCGTCGGCTCCCCCGGCGACATCCAGCGAATTGCAGATGGACTTCGCTGAGACGGTAGGAAGGTCGCATTAGTAGACCTCACCCTGGTGGCGCCACCAGGGTGAGGTCTTCATTTGCATTGACCCGCCATCGTCTGTGTAGTCTGCGATGTGTTCCGGGTACGACCGCGCCGACGCGCCCGCAGCGAGGAACGCCTTCACCTCTTGATTGCGGTGAATGCTCACCTATGCGGGCTCAGCATACTTCTCCTGATTCTCGTTACAGTGCTTTTCGACCTCAGAGATCCACGAATCGTACCAGTACCACGTCCCTTCCACTTGAATGCCGTAGCCTTTGCCATTCGCCCTCGCATTGCGCTCCTTCCACAGCTTTGTGTGGTGATGCATATTGAAGCGCACATATCCCCTCTCTCTCATACGCGCGATGATCGATTTTGGTAGGTACTTCGGTCGGTCGGTGTGCTTTGTCGCCCAGTATTCTTTGTTGATCACCTGGCCGATCTCTGAAGAGGGATTGACAAACTCAATCACGCGATCTGCTTGGCCTGGGTGGTTCACCAACCGTCTCGTGAACAGGATGCGGTACTCATACCGTGGCGAGTTGAAATCCTCCTCGCTCAAGCCTGCCTCGAAGTCACGGATGAAGTTCGCGAGCGGAGCCGATACCGCAGACGCCACCGGTTCACCCTCAGGTGCCAGCGAAATATCGAGGAACTGTAACGCCAGTGAAAGCTTCGGCGCCACACTCCGTCCTTCGCCAAACAGCGTCGTCAGCCAGAATTCGTAATTGAGGCAGCATGCCTGAAACTTGCTCCCCACGTATGCTTCAAGGCCGGGCGGTTGGTGATGTTCAATCTCGTGTCGCAACTCGATCAGGAATCGTAGGTTCTGCCGCGTGGCAGAGTCGAGCGGACAAGCCCGCTCGTTCAGGCACCGCTCGAGCTCCCAATACTTGTACGCTCCGCTACGCACGCGCTCGAACCGCCGGCGTGTGCCCACAATCTTGAAGTACCGGTATTCAATCCTCTCCCTCCGGTAATGTGCATGGAGGAGGTACGTCCATGCGATCACCATCATCACGATGAACGCCTCTGCCTTGAAGACCGTTAGTGGGTTGTTGTACGCCTGTACCGCGTTTAGGGCAGCTTCACGCGACTTCGCGAGCAGCAGAGCCTGAACCGACGCAACGCGCTTCTTCGCCACGGCAGATCCTCCCTGTCCCGAGCGTGTACCTACTTTCCCCTGCCATAGCGCGTAAACGTGTTCGCAGCCCGCCTGTCAATACGAATCTGCCGCCAGCCTTCCCCTCTGGGGGCTTTAGATTCCTGTGCTGAGGTCAGTAACCAGCCTTCCCAGCAGAGGAGTACCCCGCGCAGCGCCATCACGGCTGCTCATGCATGCCCCTTCCACGTTGCCCACACATCGTATTCTTGGAGCGCCTGTCCTGTTGGTCGGAGAATCTGGCGTGCCTGTCGGCGCCCTAATGAAGCTGTCCCTGCTGATGTTAGACCTGTGATGGTCCAACCGGTATGTTCAAGTGAGCACACAAGCAGTTCAAGCGGATCTGCCTTTCGGTCGTTAATGCCGCCGAATCGGACAACAAGATTCGCATCTGATTCGCAAATGGATCCGACATTGACCCATACCTGTTTCAGCTGAGCGATGAACTCTCTTGGGCTCGAATGTGCAATCTGACCAATATTCGAATAATCCACCTCTGATGTACCGCCGACAAACCATGATCTTAACCATTGATCTGGTATATAAGTCCGCATGCCATAGTATGGCGGCGACGTGATAACCCATCGCACTCGCGCATGTTCGTGAAACTGACGAAAGACCTCGCATTCACGGCTATCTCCGAGAACTGCCACGCCACGACCGCGCGTCTGCTCTTGGCCATAGTAGCGATGCGCTCGCTGCTCGATTAT
>JBFXAN010000154.1:0-15510 GCA_050184225.1 Dehalococcoidia bacterium
CGCAAGGCGTTGCTGAAGCCCGGCCGAGCCATCTTTCCAAACAGACCACCGTGTGGACCACCGTTGCGACAGACCGGCTGAACGGCGAAGCACCATCACGGCCCGAGGATTCCAACCAATCAGCGCCCGTCGGAACGGAGGTAGAGGAGGATCCCTCCGGGGAGATCCCTCCGACCGAGCCACTGGCAGAGGACGAGCAGCGAGCCAACTCGGACCAGCTCACAGGGACGGTCGCAGATCACGTTGCGAGCGAACCGACGGCACCAGCGGAGCCGAGGCTTGAGCCCGCAGAGCCGGCGGTCTTGGGCGGTGCTGAAGCGCCGGGAACAGGCTCGCTGCTGCAGGTCCGGTGCTTTGGCGAATTCGTCGTCATGAGCGGCGAGCGGGAGGTCACCCCGACCGGGGAAGAGGGCGCCTCCTACAAGGCGTGGGAGGTGCTCGCCTTCCTGGCCGTCCATCCGGAGGGCGCCGCCTCAAGGGAGAAGCTGCTGGCCGCGGTTTGGCCCGACGTCGACAGCGAGCGGGCCGGCAATCGCATGCGGGTGGCGATGGCGCGGCTGCGTGCCCTGCTCGCGCGGCAGGTACCCGGGCTCACGGCCGAGGTAGTGCGCTGCGAACGGGACGGTACCTGCCGACTCGACGGCGCCGTCGTCTGGTCGGATGTCCAGAAGTTCTCGGCGCTCTGCCGCTTCGCGGCAAAGACCGCATCCGACCAGGCGATTGCGGCGCTCGACCAGGCATGTGCCCTCTACAAGGGCGATCTGCTCGCCGGCCGCGGCGCCCGCTTCTACGAGTGGGTGGAGGAACGGGATGAGAGCGGGCTGTCGCTTCGCGAGCATTACCGTGAAGAGTTCTATCGCGCTGTGCAGCGCCTGGCACACCTGCACCGCCGAGAGGACCAGCCAGCGCGGGCGGTCCCGCTCTTGAAGCGACTGCTCAAGGCCGAGCCGACGTTGGAGGACGTCGTCCGGGAGCTCTACCACTGCTATCAACATATGGGAGATCTCAGTTCGCTGATCCGAGAGGATCGCCACCTGCGCCAAGCCCTACGGGAGGCCTACTACGACCCGAGCGATCTGGAGAACGACCCTGAACTCTACCAGCCAGAGCCGGAGACGGTGGAGTTGTTCGTTCGAATCCGCGCGGAACTGGAAGCCAAGGCGACCGTTCGCGCGGGTCGCACGGATCAACGGGCTGGCGATAGAGAATAGCTCAGCATGCCTGAGTGGGGTGCAACACCGATCGTGTCAGCGCTGTTGATAGCCGCGACTATTAGCGATCTCCGGCGGCGGCAGGTGCCCACGTGGCTAACCTTCGGCGGCATCAGTGCCGGACTCCTGGCTGCGGCCGTCTCTGGGTGGGAGTCCCTCCAACTCAGTCTGCTGGGAGCGACGGTTGGTGGGCTGCTCTTGATGCCTTTTGTCCTCACGAAAGCCTTCGGCTCGGCCGACGCACTCTTGCTCGCTGTCATCGGTGCCTGGCACGGTGCAGAAATGGTCCTGTGGGCGGCGTGGTGGGCGGCATTGGTAGGGGCTGTCCTCGCTGTCGCCGCGTACCGGCGAGGGGAGCGGACGTTTGCCTATGTGCCCGCTATCGCGCTCGGCGCGGCCCTCGCACTCGTATCGACGTAGCGCAAGGGCGATGGACGAAGATGGCATGACTGTCTCGTGTGGTGCGGCGAGGCCGCCTCTCCGCGCGTCACTGGCTATCTGGCTCCCATTCTGGTCTCACCTGCTAGACGCGGACCCGCCCGCCTGTGGACCCCAGTCGCCGACCGTGTCCGACGGTCAGTGGGTCAGCCTAGTCCATTGTAGTGTCGCCATGAACTGCGACGTCGCAAACCAGCCGCTCTGACAAAGCCCATGCCTGCTCGCCGAGTTGTTGGTAAGTGACGTCACGCATGTGTGACGTAAGGTCACGTCCATGGGATCGCTGACACGAGCCCTCAGTCACTTGCCGTCGAAGATGTCGCGGGTACCCGGGAGCCTGCGAATGGGTCACCCAACTGGAGGGAGCGGACGAATCTCTCAAGTGCAAGCGGGCACTTGAGAGGATGCGACTTCTATACGACAAATGCTGTGACGTCAGGGCCGGCGAACGCCATCGGCCGATGGGTGCGGAACCGAGCCGCTATGCTTTACCTGTGCCTCTTCGATCCATGCGCCGCCGTTTGGAGCGGCGCGGCCCCCGAGAAGCGATACGACGGCCGCCGCGACGAGGGGCAAGCCAGCCATCGTCGTCAGCCCCACCGTATAGCTGCCGGTGAGCTGAAATAGTGCGGCGAGGGGCAAGGGGCCAAGCGCGGCGCTGGAGATGAGCACCATCATCGCCGAGCCCTGCACCCGCCCCAGCCCTTGCCGCCCGTAATAGTGCGCCCAGATCACGCCGGAGACCACCGACTGCGTCCCGCCGGACGCGCCAAGGATCGCGGCGTACACCACCGCGGTGACCGGTGACCGCAGGACGAGCAGCGCCAGGACTGCCAGGAACAGCACACCGAGATTGGCCCGAAAGACGTTCCTCGGCCCCAGCCGGTCGACCAGGTAGCCAGACAGTGCCGTGCCGCTCGCCGAGGCGATCGCGTAGGGGACGAAGACGGCGGCCGCGATACCCGCGCTCAGTCCCCGTTCCGCGAAGATCGATGTCTGGTGGAAGACCATGGCCGTGACGACGAAGGATGGGATGGCGAGTGGCAGCGCCAGCAGCCAGAAGCGCGGGTCGGTGAGGATGCGGCGCGTGTCCTTCACCCCAGCATGCGGCGCAGCCGGCCCTTCGTGTGCGGGTGGCGCGGACGCACCATCAGGAAAGAGGCCGATCTCCTCTGGTCGGTTGCGCACGACCAGCAGTGTCGCGGGGATGACAAGCACCCAGACCATTACGCCGAGCGCCATGTACGCGCCCCGCCAACCGACCGTGTCGATCAGCAGGCGGGCGATCGGGGGCAGCAACGCGGCCGAGGCGGCGAACCCAAGACCGACGATCGACATCGCCCGGCCGCGGTAGCGCACAAACCATTGCCCAACCAAGAGGGTGGCATTGATCGTCATCGAGCCTTGACCGAGCGCCCGCAGCGCCGCGAACGCCAGGAAGACGGCGACCGCGCCGACGGCAGCGGCCATGCCAAAGCAGACCGCGCCGAATGCCAGGGCCACCCCCGTGAGCACCAGGCGCACGCCAAACCGGTCCGCGAGGCGGCTGACCACCAGCACCATCACGGCACTCAGGCCGGTGCCGACTGCATAGAGTGCGGAAAGGCTCGTCCGCGACAGCCCCGTCGCCTCAATCAGGGAATCGAGGAAGACAGAAAAGATGTAGGACTGACCAGGACCGGAGCTGAAGGCGACCAGCGCGCCCACCGCTACCACCGCCCATCCGTAGAACGGCCGGCTGCTGGGGAGCGGCCGGCGCGCTTGGGTCCACATGCGGAGAAAGTCGTAAATAATTCATGCCTCGCGTGGTTGTTCTGGAATTCTGCATAATTGTACAGTGCACCTGGACAATGGCGTGTCAGCGTCGTCAGCGTCGCACGGCATCGCGGACACCGGTCGATGAATGTACCCGTCCCTTCGGCGGTACCCTCTGGCGCCTTCCTCGGCGATGTTCGCATCCGGCTCTTCCTCACCAGCTTCGCCGTTCTCTTCTTCGAGTTGATCTGCATCCGCTGGATCCCGGCGTACATCCGTTACATCGGCTACTTCAGCAACTTCATTCTGCTGGCCTGCTTTCTCGGTATCGGCGTCGGCATTCTTGTCAGCCGGCGCTCCTGGTGGCTGCCGCCGTTCCCGGTGATGCTGGCGGTGCTCGTCGCCGCCGTCGCGCTCAACCGGATCGAAGTGCGGCTCGAATCGACCGAGGTGCTCTACTACGGCGCCGGGGAAGACATCGCCCGCGCCGAGCACTATCTTGTGCTGCCCGCCGTGATCCTCCTGGTCGTGCTCGCCTTTGTCCCCCTCGCGCGTCCGCTCGGCCCGCTGCTCGGCGCGCTGCCCCGGCTGCGGGCCTACACGATCGACATCGCCGGCAGCCTCGCCGGCATCGCCGCATTCTTCAGTATGTCGTGGTTGTCACTGCCGCCCGTGGCCTGGTTCTCGGTGCTCGCCGCGTTGCTCGTGCTGCTTGCCACGCGCCGATCGATGTTGATCGGAGCAGCGCCGTTGGTCGTCGTCTTCTGGATCGTCATCTCGCTCCAGCGCGACACTGAGTGGTCGCCCTACTACAAGCTGACGGTAACGCCTGCTGCCGAGGGCGGCGTGATCATCAACGTCAACAACTCCGGTCAGCAGACAGCAGCGCCGCAGCAGTTCAAGGAGCCCTTCTACCGGCGCGTCTACCAGATCTTCCCCGCCGGCGGCTTCGAGCGCGCGCTCATCCTCGGCTCAGGCAGCGGCTCTGACACCGCCGTCGGCCTCGCCGAAGGATTGCCCCGCATCGACGCCGTCGAGATCGACCCGACGATCCTCGATCTCGGCCGTCGCCTCAACCCCGATCGTCCCTACGACGACCCTCGCGTGACCACCCACGCCGGAGACGGACGCGCCTTCCTGCGAAACACCGACGCCCGCTACGACCTGATCATCTTCGCCCTGCCTGACTCCCTCACCCTTACCTCCGGCTTCTCCAACCTGCGGCTAGAGAGCTTTCTCCTCACCCAGGAGGCGCTCGCCGATGCCCGCGATCGGCTCACCGATGACGGACTCCTCGTCCTGTATAACTACTACCGCTTCGACTGGTTCATCGAGAAGCTCGCCGGGATGATGCAGCAGGTCTTCGGCTCGCCGCCGTTCATCTGCACCTACGGCGGCTGGGGCCGCGCCGCCGTGCTGATGAACGGCCCCCGTCTGGCGGCGATCGACCCCGCCCTCGCCCGACCGTATGCGGAACTGCCGAACCGCGACCCGGATACGGTTGACGTGATCGGCGAGGGGTTCCTCGAACCGGGTACGCCGTCGCCGGCGACCGACGATTGGCCCTTCCTCTATCTGCAGGAGCCGACCTTCCCCCGGGTCTACGCCGGCTCGCTCCTGCTCCTCGCCGGCCTCGCCGTCGTCGGGGTGCTGATCGCGATGCCCGCCCGGATGCTGGCGCGCTTCGACTGGCACATGTTCTTCCTCGGCGCCGCCTTCATCCTGCTGGAGACAAAGAGCATCGTCACCTTCGGTCTGCTCTTCGGCAGCACCTGGATGGTCAATTCACTCGTCTTCTTCGCCATCCTCTCCAGCGTCCTACTCGCGATCATCCTCAGCGCCCGCCTCCGCATCCGGCGTTCCTGGATTCTCTATGCCCTGCTCTTCGGCACGCTGTTGCTCAACTACGCGATCCGGCCGGAGAGCCTGCTGCTCGACATCCCGGCGCTGCGATACGTGGCCGCCTCGGCGCTTGCCTTCACGCCGGTGTTCATCGCCAACGTCGTCTTCACCCGTTCCTTCCGCGACAGCGACGCGGCCGACATCGCCTTCGCCAGCAACCTGCTCGGCATCATGGCCGGCGGCACGCTCGAATACTTCGCCCTGCTCTGGGGCTATCAGTCCCTCCTCCTCCTCGCCCTCGGCCTGTACGTCGTCGCCGCGCTGCTCGGCGAGCCGCTCCGCCGGCGGCTTCTACCTCGCCTCCTGTGGCGTTCGGTATGACAATCGTCCAGTGGCACTGTACAATCACCGTGGCGATGCGACCACGGCGACCAGCGAGTTTCGCCTACGTCGGAAAGCGTGGTATGACTGGGTCTCTTGCGGTTGGCTCGTGGAAGCAGCAATCCTGTCCAGCGCCATCTATTGATGCGCATCCGCCATTGCTGCCCCGTACCACTCGTGAAGCTCAAACTGCCCAGCGACGCGGATGCTGCTGAGGCTGAACCAATCATTGGCACCCCGCTGCTGAGGCTCATTTCACCCGCTCGGATGCCCGCCTGACGACGCTCATCATTTCTTGCTGGTTCCTGTCGGCACGGCGATCGATGGCGGTCGACCATAGGGTGGGACAGTACCGTGCTTGAAGGTTATGGGAAATGGTTGACAACGAATCCTTGCGCGTGGTGCCGCTCGGTGGTCTCGGCGAGATCGGCAAGAACATGATGCTCTTCGAGACCGCGGACGACATCGTCGTGATCGATTGCGGTCTCATGTTTCCGGAGGAGGAGATGCTCGGCGTCGACCTGGTCATCCCCGATGTCTCTTACCTGGTGGAGCGTGCCGACAAGGTCCGCGGGATCGTGCTCACACACGGCCATGAGGACCACATTGGTGCACTGCCGTTCGTCCTCCGTCAGCTCAACGTGCCGGTCTTTGCGACCCGTCTCACCGTGGGCCTGATCTCGGTCAAGTTGAAAGAGCACCGCATGCTGCGTGAGTCCACGATCACGGTGGTCGAGCCCGGCACGCGCTTCGAGTTGGGTGGGCTTGGCATCGAGTTCTTTCGTGTGGCGCACAGCATCCCGGACGCCTGCGGCATCATCCTGCAGACGCCCGTCGGCATTGTCGTCTTCACCGGAGACTTCAAGCTGGACCACACGCCGATCATGGACCAGCATACGGACCTCAACCGCCTGGCAGCCCTAGGGCAGGAAGGCGTGATGCTGCTCTGCGCCGATTCGACCTACGCGGAAATCGAGGGCTACACCCCCTCGGAACGGCTGGTGGAAGCGGCGCTCGATCGGATCATGGCGACGGCCGAGGGCCGCGTGATCGTGGGCACCTTCGCCTCGCTCATCTCCCGGATCCAGATCGTGATTGACGCCGCCGCCCGCCACGGCCGCCGCGTCTTCGTCCAGGGCCGCAGCATGGAGCAGAATACGCGGATGGCGCTGGATCTGGGCTATCTGCACGACCCGGAGCGTGTGATCGCTCGCATCGAGGAGCTCAACACCTGCGACGACCACCAGGTTGCGATTATGACAACCGGGACACAGGGCGAGCCGACGGCGGGCCTGGCGCGGATGGCGAACAATGACCATCGCTTCGTCACGATCAAGACGGGCGATACGGTCGTCATGTCATCGTCACCGATCCCCGGCAACGAGGGCCTGGTGAACCGGGTCGTCGACAACCTCTGCAAGCGCGGCGCAACCGTCTTCTACAATCGCATCGCCAACGTGCATGTCCGTGGCCACGCTGCCCAGGACGAACTGACGTTGATTCACCGCCTCGTCAAGCCGCGCTACTTCATCCCGATTCACGGTGAGTATCGCCACATGATGATCCACGCCCGCTTGGCGCGGGACATGGGTCTCGCCGCCGACCGGGTCTTTGTGCTGCAGGATGGCGATGTCTGGGAGACCAACGGCCGCACCGCCCAGGTGGTGGACCATATCGCCGCCAACCATGTCTACGTGGACGGCCTCGGCGTGGGCGACATCGACCACGTTGTCCTGCGCGACCGTCGCCACCTGGCCTCGGATGGCATGGTGGTGGTGATCATCGCCGTGGACAAGCAGACCGGGCAGCCGGTCGGACGGCCGGATGTCGTGTCGCGCGGGTTCGTCGATACAGAAGAGTCTGCTGGCCTGCTCGATGCGACTCGCGACGCGGCCGCCACGGCGCTGGACGGCGCGAGCCACATCGCCGAATGGAGCGTCGCCAGCACGAAGGTGAAGGACCAGATCGCTGGCTTTCTCTATGACGCGACCCGCCGCCGGCCGATGGTATTACCCGTGGTCGTGAAGGTCTAGGCGGGCTGCGATCCGATTGCGCCCGGGCGACCGAGGCCGTCACTGCCTGCGCCGCCTGACCTGGCGGCGCGGGATTGGCAATCGGCTACTGATGCGCAGGCACCAGGTCCAGTAGCGCATCAGCAAGATTTCTCAGCTGCGCGGATCCTTCCGCCGCGTCACGCCAAGCGGCCGGGATCGCCTCTTCGCCCAGATACGCGCCGGCCAGCGCGCCGGTCATCGCCGCAATCGTGTCCGTGTCTCCCCCCAGACTGATCGCATACCGAATCGCCTCACTAAAGGAGGTCGGGTATCGAAAGAAGGCGTAGAGCGCCGTCGGCACCGACTCAAATGCCGCGATCCCATTGCCAAGCTCACCGACCACGACCTCGATCGGCGCGTCCGGTAGGAGCGATTGGATCCGCTCAAGCTTTTCGTGGTATATGCCGGGCTGGACATGCCGCCGGAGTGACGCGATGAGCAGGCCCGCATCGAGCGCGCTGTTTGCCGGCCGCTGAAGAAGATAGGCGATGGCGCACGCCTGGAGCGCCGCTCCTTCCATGCCCAGCTCGTGCGCATGCGTGATCAACGCCGATCGGCGGGCGAAGTCGGCGGTCTTGTCAAGATCCTGGAACGCGAAGAGCGCTACCGGGGCGACCCGCATCGCGCCGCCGTTCCCGAAGGAGCCCTGTTCACCGAAGAGCAACCGGCTCGCCCGGTCCCAGGGGATGCCGCGCTCCAGCAGCCGGAACACCTGCGGCGGCCCGCCGCCGTAGCCACGCCACGGTTCGTCGGCGAAGTTCCGCGCAAACGTCGCCGCCATGTGTGCCGGGTCGAACGTGCCGCATTCCACCAGCGACGTTGCCACGCCCAGCGTCATGTGGGTATCGTCGGTGTAATGTAAGCCGTCAGAGATATGCTCCAGCCCGACGAGGTCCTCGGGCTGAACGCGTGTCGTCCCTTCAAACGGGGCGCCGAGCGCATCGCCCACCGCCACACCCACCAGCGCACCGCGAAACTTGGCCCGAAGGTCTGCCCAGTGCACCATCGCTACCTGCCTGGGACGGCCGCCGTCCCACCGGGGCCGACCGCCGGTTGTCGTTCTGCCGCTTCGCCATGCCCCACAAATCTGCCCCTGGTACGTGGAGTTGCTCCGCGGTGTTCGTGGCAGCCGCGCTGACTGGTCAGCGCGGCTGCCCGAGGCGTCCAGGGACTATCCGAGTCGCTGAACGAGAAGGCGCTGGAGCCGCTCAACGTCGTCACGTTCGCGCTGCTCCAGGTGATCGAGCAACTCCAGCACTTCCTTATCGCCGGCCTGCTCCGCGTCGGTCCGATACACCTCCATCGCGGCGATGCCCTTCAGTTTGTTCTGGAAGATTGTCACCAAGTCATAGGCAACGTTGGGAACCCCGCTCCGCTGCTCCGTCTGGCGCTTGGCCTGCTCCATCGTCATCACTCACACCTCGATGTGTCCGACGGTGTCCGTCGCTCCCGCGGGGCTGATCCGATATCTGGTGTTGTGAGGTTGGGCGGGACCCTGCGAGCCGTCGGCGCGGGGTCCCGCCTGCCGCGGCCGACATTGGAGGCTGTCAGTCGCGGCGGATGCGGCCGTTAGCGCTGTGGCTTGGCCTGCTCCGACACTTGTTCGAGCACGTGGCCGCTCATCGCTGCAGCACCCGTGTCCACGGCAAGGTCGCCGAGCGCGACGATGCCGACGAGCCGCTGCTCGCGGTTGAGGATGGGCAACCGCCGGATCTGCCGCTCCTTCATCAGGCGTGCGGCCTCGTGGATGGACTCACCATCGAAGCAGTACGCCACATCCTGCGTCATCACATCCCGCACACGTGTGGTACGTGGGTCGGCACCCGCCGCGGTCGCTCGAATGGTGATGTCACGGTCGGTGACGATGCCGACCAGCCGCGCGCCCTCGCAGACGGGTAACGCGCCGACGCGGTGGGTGCGCATCGCCGCCGCCGCGTCCTGAATGAGGGCATTCGGTCGAATAACCTCAACGTTGGGTGTCATGATCTCGCGAAGCACCTGTTCCATGTTCGCCTCCTGTACGAACGCCTGGCGAAGTTCTCCTGCGGGCTAGCCCGCTGCGCCATCAGTTACAGACCACCTCAACCTGCGACGTGATACGACAGGCTGCGTAGGGCGGGACTCGCCATGTAGTAGGAGACGTCCCGGAACGGCGGGCTAATCTCCGCCATATCGGCCATGGCATCCGCCAACTCGAGAAGGTACCGGGCTTCCGGTATTTGCTCGCGCCAGATGGCGGGAATTGCCTGCTCGCCACCCTGCGCACCGACGAGGGTGCCGGTAAGCGCACCCAGGAGGGCGCGGTCGCCGCCCAAGGTGAGCGCGTACCGCAGCGTCGCGACGAAGGCACACGGCTGACTGGGATACGGGAACCACACCGGTTGCTGGGCGCCAACGAGGAAGGCGCAGAGCGCCGTCTGGACGGCGCCGTGCGTGCTCGCGGCGCCCTCCGCCAGGTGTCGCACGCCCTCACGCCCCTGATCGAGCACGGCCGCCTGGATCGCTCGCACGCTCATACCGGCGCCGGTTCCAGCGGTGTGACGTGCGAGCGCGTCGAGGAACACGCTCGGCTCGAAGGCCGCGTCGACCGGCTGCTGGAAGAGCAAGGCGACCGCGCAGGCGAATACCACGCCGGCCTCGTGCGGCGCCTCGCGTACGCCTGCGGCCGTACCCGCCTCCCGCGCGAGCCAGGCGACGATCTCCAGGTCATGGTATGCCACCAGGGAGACGGGCATCACCAGCAGGGCATCCGCACCTGAGCGGGCCGCGGCGGCGCCTTCAGCGGCATAGCCGGCGGCCAGCCTGCGCACGCGCTCGAGATCCAACCCCCAGCGCTCGACGAGGGACGACACGACCGCCGTGGTCATGGCGGTGAGCTCCGTGGCGGCCAGCTGGTGCGGCGTCCGCTCAAACGCTGCGTGCTCGGCCCAGGCCGACGCATCGAGGCGGGGCCACGCGGCGCCGAGCGCATCCCCGATCGCCGCGCCGAGCAGCGCGCCGCGAAAGCGCGCGCGCACATGCCGAGGTTTCATCCTTTGTATCCATCGACGTGAATCACAGACCCAGCGGGGGGATGGTCTGACAAAAGGAGTGTACAGGAACGCGTGCTTCATGTACAGTATTACTGGACAGATGGCGACAATCTGGGCATGGTGATACGACGATGACGAACGAATGGCATCTGGGCGACCGGCTGCGCGAGGTGCGCCTGGCGCGGCAGCTCTCGGTGCGGACCCTTGCGAGCCGCGCCGGCTTCTCCCCCAGCTTCATCTCCCAGGTCGAACTCGGTCAGGCATCGCCCTCGATCGCGTCCCTGGAGCGCATCGCGGCCGCGCTCGACGTGACGCTCAGTTCCTTCTTCCCAGACGACGAGCAGGCGCCGTCTGCCGTCGTCCGCGCCGGGGCGCGCCAGGAGCTGACCAGCGTCTGGTCACAGGCGCAGATCGAGGCGCTTGGCCCGGTCGCCGCCGGCCGCACGCTGGAGCCGATGCTGATCACGCTCGCTCCCGGCGGTCGCAGCAGCAAAGATCCGGTGCCCCATGCACAAGAGCAATTTACCTTCGTGCTCGACGGCCGGCTCACGCTCATCCTCGGTGAGATGACGCATGACTTGTCCGCTGGCGATGCCGTCACGCTCACGGCCGGCACGCCCCATCGCTGGGAGAACACCGGTGTGGAGCCCGCCCGCCTGCTGATCGTCACCGCTCGCCCGGCTCGTTGAACCCTGAAACCTGAGGTTGATTTCTGTGACATCAGTCATCGACACGTCGCTGCTCTCGCCGCTCGCGCTCCACGAGCACGTCGCCCGCCGCCGCACCTTCGCGATCATCTCCCACCCGGACGCGGGGAAGACCACGCTCACGGAGAAGCTGCTGCTCTACGCCGGCGCCGTCGACCTCGCCGGCTCCGTCCGCGCCCGCGCCAACCAGCGTCGTGCGACATCGGACTGGATGGAGATGGAGCAGCAGCGCGGCATCTCGGTTACCTCCACCGCCCTCCAGTTTGACTACGAGGGCTATCGCTTCAACCTGCTCGATACGCCCGGCCACCAAGACTTCAGCGAGGACACCTACCGCACCCTGATGGCCGTCGACAGTGCCGTGATGGTGCTGGACGCCGCCAAGGGCATCGAGCCGCAGACGAAGAAGCTCTTCGAGGTCTGCCGGCTCCGCCGCATCCCGATCGTCACCTTCATCAACAAGCTCGACCACCCGAGCGAGTCGCCGCTCTTCCTCCTCGACCAGATCGAGCATGTCCTGAGTATCGGCCCCGTCGCGATGAACTGGCCGATCGGCGACGGTCCCTCCTTTCAAGGCGTCTACGACCTGCGCGGGCAGCAGGTGCTCCGCTTCGAGCGCACCGCCCGTGGGCAGCACCGCGCACCGGTCCACGTTGGCGCGATCAGCGACCCGGCGCTCGCCCATCTCATCGGTGACATCGCCTATCGCCAGCTCTGTGATGAGGTCGAACTGCTCGCCGCTGCCGGCACCGCCTTCGACCGGGGGCGGTTTCTCACCGGCGATGTGACGCCCGTCTTCTTCGGCAGCGCCCTCAATAACTTTGGCGTCCAGCCCTTCCTCGATGCGCTCTGCGAGCTGGCGCCGTCGCCCGGGCCGCGCATGACCGACCAGGGACCGGTCGCGCCGGACGACGCAGACTTCTCCGGCTTCATCTTCAAGATTCAGGCAAACATGGACCCGCGCCACCGCGACAGCATGGCCTTCCTCCGCGTCTGCTCCGGCCGCTTCGAGAAAGATATGGTCGTTTGGCATCCGCGGCTCGGCCGCAGCGTGCGCATGTCCCGCCCGCACCGGCTCTTCGCCCGTGAGCGGGAGACGGTCGAGGAAGCCTATCCCGGTGATGTGATCGGCCTCGTCAACCCCGGCCTCTTCGCGATCGGCGACACACTTTGCACCGGTCAGCCGCGTCGCTTCGACGCCATCCCCCGCTTCCCGCCGGAGCACTTCGCCATCATCGAAAGCCGTGACGTCGCCCGCTACAAGCAGTTCCACAAGGGACTCGCCCAGCTCGAGGAAGAGGGGGCGATCCAGGTGCTCACCGCCCCAGAGAGTGCCCGGCGGGAGCCGATCCTCGCCGCCGTCGGGGAGCTGCAGTTCGATGTCGTCGCCGCCCGCCTCCGCGCTGAATATGGCGTCGAGACCACGCTCCGTCGGCTGCCCTATACCACCGCCCGCTGGGTCGAGGGCGATCCCGCCGCGGTCGCCGGCGCACGCTGGCTGACGCGCGGCGTGCTGCGCGCCCAGGACCGCCAGGGCCGGCCCGTCGCCCTCTTCCAATCCGCCTGGGACCTCGACTATGCCATCCAGCACAACCCCGCGATCCGCTTCCGGGAGTTGGGATGAGACGGTCGTATCGCCTGCGCCTGCGCCCGCGCGCCGCTCGGCGTCGCGCGCTATGTTCCTACGCGGTCCCCAGCGGCGCGGCCACCCCTCGCGCCGCTGGGGGTCAGCTGGGTACCATCCGGCGCCTCCGGCTGCATGGGCGTCATTTCCCACCAGCACGCTTGCCGATCGGCATCGACGCGGTGCTTCTCGCGGCGCTTTTGCTCGCTATCGGTCTGCGGATCACCTGGGTGCTGCTGGCGCCGGTCCTGCCGGTCAGTGAGGCCGCTTTCTATGACCAGCACGCCCGCGATCTCATCAACGACGAGGGCTTTCGCAATCTCACCACTGGCGAACCGGGCGCCTTCCTGCCACCGGGCTATCCAGTGATGCTCGGCGCCGTCTATCGGCTCACTGTCGCCGCGCCGGTTGCCGGGGCGATGCTCAATGTGGCCGCCGGGGCCGTCACGATTATCTTCGCCTACCTGCTCTGCCGCCGGCTGTTCGGTCTCCCGGCAGCCCGCCTTACCGCCGTTCTTCTTGCCGTCTTCCCCTCGCAGGTGCTCTACTCCAATGCCCTTAATGCCGACCTGATGCTGGCCGCGCTCGTCGCCGCCCTCGCCTGGCTCGCGCTCGGCATCGGCCCGCGCCGCATGCCGCGCTGGCGCATCCTGCTGATCGGTGCCATGCTCGGCGCCGCTGTCCTGACTGCCCCGAAGTCCATCCTGCTTTTGCCCGCACTCCTAATCGCCTGGCGCCAAAGCTTCACCTGGCGTCCCGCGCTGCGTCTTGCCGGTACGGTGCTCAGCGTGGCGCTGCTCGTGATCGCCCCGTGGACGCTGCGCACCTGGTTCCATCTCGGCGAGCCTGTCTTTGTCGCCACCAACGGCGGTGTCAACTTCTGGATCGGCAACAACCCCGACGCCGACGGCGGCTGGATGACCTGGGAGGTGGGTGGCGCCGGTTGGGGTCAGCCCGTGGACGAGATCAATACCGACCGGCAGTTCCGCGCCGAGGCGCTCCGCTACGCCGTCCGGCATCCGGACGAGACGCTCCGGCGTGCGCTCTGGAAAATGAACGAGAAGTTCGCCTCCGACTTCGGCTACGTCGCCCACTTCAGCATCGCGCCCAGAGGCCACCACGTTCCCGGCGCACTCACCGAGCGCGACCTGCAGGTCGTGAGCGAGTGGTTCTTCCGCGTCGTCTTCCTCAGCGCGCTGCTCGCCGTCCCCGGACTGCTCCGCCGTCGCTCGGCCGACGCACGTGGCGTTCTCGCCATCCTCGCCGCCCTCACGCTACCCTCACTCGCGTTCTTCGGCCTGGACCGCTTCCACGTGCCGATGATCCCCTTCCTCGCCGTCCTCGCCGCTCCGGTCCTGCTTCAGGCCGTGACGCATGGAGCGCTGCTCAGTCCAGCGCCTGAACGGCACGCCGAGACCGCTTCAGTCCGGATGGACCGCGCCCATGCCCCAGCGGGAAGGAGCCACAACCCCTGACATCACACCAGCCACCGCACGACAGCAAGGAGGTTCACCATGATCGCACAGCAGCTCGATTGCCAACTCTACGAAAGCAGCGGCACCTTCCTCGCGAACGGCACCTGCGAGCTGAGCGGTCCGCTGGCGCCGGGCACGTCCGTCGTCATGGCCGTTCAGGTGCCCGGCCGCGTCATCTCGCGCAGCTTGCTCGGCCCCGTCCGCCGGGTCCGGATCAAGGTCGGTGGTGGTTCGCCGCTGCCCGCCCACGTGGAACGCATCTTTTTCGACCCGAAGCGCGGCCGGGCGCTCCAACTCCGGGTGGACAGCGCATGAGCGACCAACAATCGGAGGCGCGGACAGAGGTCACACACGTCGACGAACGGCTTCGCGTCGCGCTTGCCTCCGTAACTCGACGAGCAATCCTCAGTGACCTTGCCACGCGCCGTGCGCACACGTGTAGTCTCAGCATGCTCACCGCCACCATCGGCGTCTCGCCCGCCACCCTCGCACGGGAGTTGCACGCACTGCTTTGCCAAACGCTGATTACGCAGCGCTTCCGCGGCGGAGAGATGTGGTATGCCACCGCCGAGACTCCGGAGGCGCAGCGCACCATCAACCAGGTGCTCGCGGCTGAACATCGGCCGGACACGTCACCAGGGAGCATCACCAACAACCAGACGTTGAGTGAATGAAGGAGACACCACCATGCCATGGAAGACCAAGCCCAGGCGGACCCACCCGGCCCAGGCGGCCACCCAGCGAGTGACAGCAGCTAGTTCGCAGGGCCATCCACCGGTTATCGAGGGTGGTGCCGAGACCGCCACCCTCGGCAGTCTCGTGACCGTCGCCGACGGGCGGGACCGCCGCTCCACCTACCTGCTGGTCGAGCCGCGCGAGGCCGACGCGGCGCGCGGGCGCATCTCCGTCGCCTCGCCGGTCGGTACAGCCCTTCTTGGCCGTCGTGCCGGCGACACCGTCACCATCCGCGTCCCGGCCGGCGAAAGGTCGC
>JBFXAN010000155.1:0-15419 GCA_050184225.1 Dehalococcoidia bacterium
CAGACTGTTGCGAAGACGACGCTGGCACCCACGCCCAGACCAGGACTCCCCTCTCCGCGCGTCAGCGGGGGGAGGGGTCGGGGGAGGGGTCCGCTCACATCCCCAGCTTCCCCGGATTCAATAGTCCCTCCGGGTCCAACGCTCGCTTGATCCGTCGCAGCACGGTCAGCCCCGCACCGTGCTCGCGCTCCATCAGATGGGCGAGCCGCGCGCCGACGCCGTGGACGTACTCCATCGAGCCGCCCAGATCCTGGGCGAGCATCAGCGTCGCGTCGTGGGCGCCGCGCATCCGCTCCAGTTCCGCCGGTGTATCCGTCCGTCGCCGCACCGCCAGTGACACGAGTTCCGGCTGGTTCCACAGTCCCCATTCCCCGACATCCGCCCCGGCATCGGCGAAGTACGCGGTCGCGCGGTCGAAGAACTCCAGCACTCGTGATTGGGGAACATACATGTGCAGATAGTCGAAGACAGCGCTGCCTGATGTACTGGGCACTGGTTCGACCCCCTCGTCGCGCCGCCAGGAACGCAGGCGCTGCGGGTCGACATGCCGCTCCTCAAAGAAGTCCCGTGCGGCCGCGTCGCCCAGGTCGATCCCGCCATGGTCCGCACAGATCGTCAGCGCCCGCCATTCTGCCGCCTCGACCTCTTCCGTGTACCCCTCAAAGGCGAGTTGGAGCCGGGCCGGCACATGCCCAACGGGCGGCCCGCCAAAGTCGATCATCGCCGGGCGCAGCCCGATCGCCGTCATCGCGCATACCGCACCGTAACCACTGGCAAAGCTCGGAAAGGCGAGCGCCCGTAGCCGGCGCGCCTCTGGAATCGGAAAGACACGCAGCGTCGCTTCCGTGATCACGCCGAGCGTTCCTTCCGCACCCACCCACAGCCGGCGAAGCTGCGGGCCGGTCGACGTGCGCTCCGCCGGCCGGGTCCGAATCACGGTTCCATCCGCCAGGACGACTTCCAACGCGAGCACTTGATCGCCGATCGAGCCATAGCGCGCGCCGAGGTAGCCAAGTCCATGTGTCGAGATCGCGCCGCCGACCGTCGCAATCGGCACCGTCCAGGGATCATGACCGCAGACGAGATTGGAGTCCGCCAGCGTCCGATTGAGATCCGCAAAGACGGCACCGGCCTGGACCCGCACCGTGCGATCCTCCGCCGCTATCTCGACCACGCGGTTCATCCGGCGTAGATCGAGGACGATCCCGGGCCGCAGGCTGCGGGCGCCGCCCATCAGCCCGGTGCCGCCGCCGTACGGTACGATCGAGAGTCCCGCCTCCGCCGCGATCCGAACCACGGCGGTGACCTCCTCGATTGTCGCGGGCCGCACGACCGCGAGCGGCGTCGCCGTGGCCAAACCGGTGACGAGCGCCGATCGTCCCGGCCGCAGACCATCGACCGCCGCGTCGTCTCGGCGCTCCCGGTCCGTCAGAACGTTCGCGTCGCCGGCAGCGGCGATTAACCGCTCTTGGACATCTTGCGAGAAGACTTCGTCCATTGACTCCGTTCCATCGACAGCGGACACTCTTGACCGCGTGCCGTTTCCACGATACACGAGCAAGAGGAAGCGGAATCGAGGTGGATCATGGCCAACGTCAAGGCCTATGTATTGATCGTGACCGACCCGGCGAAGACGAAGGATGTCTATGCCCAGCTGCAGGAGATCCGCGAGATCATCGAGGTCCATGAAGTGATGGGACCGTACGACATTGTTTGCGAGATCCAGGTGGACGACCTGACCAAGATCCCGCCGATCCTCGGCGACCATGTCCGCCGCATTCCCGGCGTCGAGAGCACAACCTCGCTCGTCACATTTCCTGAGGCAGGGAGCTAACCGGCGGCCACCGGCGTGTCTCGAACACGTCTTTACCGATCGCCGCCGGCCATGCGCTACTGATCGCGATGACCACCAGTACACCAGACGTCGAAACGCGGCCCGACATCGAAACCCGGCCGTTGATTCTGCCCCCCTATGCACTGATCCTGCACAACGATGACCACAACGAAATGACCTATGTGGTCCGTTCGCTCGTTCTCTGCGTGCCCGAGGTGACGCCCGACCGCGCTGTCGAGATCATGTTCGAAGCGCACGAGCACGGCCGCGCCCTCGTGATCGTCTGCCCCCTCGAACGCGCCGAACTGTACCGCGACCGCCTGCTCAGCCGCGGCCTCACCGCCACGATCGAGCGGGCGTAGCTCGCGGGGCGGGATTGAACCACAGAGACGCATAGGGCGCAAAGGTAGACGTTGTCATTCTGAGCGCAGCGAAGAATCTCACGGTGAGTCTGTCACACAGCGAGATGCTTCGTCGCTACGCTCCTCAACCTGACAACTTGTGACCTCTGCGTCTCTGCGGTTCAAAGCTCGTCGCCCATCCTCCGCAAACAGTTGTCCACAGTCGTGTTCGTTACTCCGTTCGCCCGACGGCGTTGTTCCTTATGACCGCTCGTGAGACGGGAACACGAGGGCCGCCGGGAGGGTCGGATGGATCAAACCACAAAACTTCTGAGACGGCTCGATGCGGCCTGGGCGGAATTCAATGAGGCGTGCGCGGGACTGACCGATGCACGGCTGACGGAGCCTGGCGTGATCGAAGATTGGTCGGTGAAAGACATCATCGCGCACATCACCACCTGGGAGGAGGAGGCGCTGAAGCACCTGCCCGTGATCATCGCAGGAGGCAGTCCGCCACGCTACGTCACCTTCGGCGGCCTCGATGCCTTCAACGCCCGAATGACGGCGAAGAAGCGAGCCCTTCCCCTCGCAGAGGTGCTTCGTCAACGGGACGAAACCCACAATCGTCTTGTCGAGTTTGTCCGCAATGCGCCGGGCGACCACTTTGCCGGCGAAACCCGTGCCCGCCGCCGGCTCCGGCTCGACACGTACAGCCACTACCCACTGCATACGGAGGCAATCCGCGAATGGCGTAAGCGATCAGCCGGATCGAGATCGTAGACCGCACATGGACGGCACCGCTTACGCCGATGCCGGGGGCTGCCGTCGTGCCAGCCACTCGCCACGGAGGATCGCATAGAGATATTCGTCTGCCCAGTGTCCTTTGAACCACTGGCTCTGTATGCGATGCCCCTCTCGTCGCATTCCAAGCCGGTCAAGAAGCGACCATGAAGGGCGATTTCGCGGATCGACATCGGCTTCAACACGATCGAGACCCGCATGCAGGAGGAGGTGATCGAGGAGAGCAGTGAGCGATTCTGTCGCATAGCCGCGGCCTTGATACGGCTGAGCGAGGGTGATGCCAATGGCCGCCTGGCGCGCGTCCGGGTGCGCAAACACACCGCAGTCACCGATCAGGGCGCCGCTCTCCCTGAGCGTGAGGCCGATCTGGGTCCATTGACCGGGAGCGCCGGCGGCCCGGCGACGCTGGCGACGGATGAAGGCGGACGCCTCGTCGAGCGTGCAATGCTCCCAATTCTGGTAGCGTGCCACAGCGGGATCGCTGCGATAGGCGGCGAACGCGGCGGCGTCGGACGCGATCAACCGACGCAGGATGAGACGCGGCGTCTCGAGTGGCAGAGTCAGCACCGCAGCAGCGGCCGGCGTGCGCGTCATGGCTGCGTTCTCCGTGCGCGACGCATAGCTTGATGGACCCGAGCCGCGAACGCAACGGACGGCGATGCCGCCTCCGTCGAAGACGGCGCGGTTATCTGCGCCGCCACCTTGATTATTGCCGAGAACACGGTTCGTTGCAGAGATGGATCGAAGTGACAAGACCTACACCCTGATCGGACGCGACGGCAAGCCCTACCAGAGTCCAACACCGGGCACCCTCGGCGGCCATCGGCTGCTGAAGGGCTATGGCAGATTGGACTGCCCGAGCGCCCTGCGCTGGATTCGGAAGGGCTACTACGTCAAGCACCGCGTCTTCTTCGCCGACGAGGCGACCGCGATCGCCGCCGGCTATCGCCCGTGCGCGGTATGCATGCCGAAGAAGTACGCCAGATGGAAAGCGAAACGGGCCGCGCGGCCCTCACCCCCGACCCCTCTCCCGAGTTCGGGAGAGGGGTCGGGGGTGAGGGCCTCCCCGTGACGGCCGTGCCTATCATGAATGACTCCTCCCCGTGCTCCTAAAGAACCCACATTCAGTACGCCGGCTCAGAACAATGCCCAGAAGACGGCAAGGGTCAACCCATACAGCGCCAGTATCAACGTGACACCGGCCACGTTCGTCCACGCTGGCGCGCCCGGCGCCGGCGTCAGCCACCACGCGAGCGCGCGGTTCACGGGTTCCATGAGGAAGTACCCCAGCAGCGTGACCCCGATCGCGTTTGTGATGAAAAACGCCAACCAGACTGGAACGCCGCGGTCGAGCAGGAATGGTTGCTGGAACCATTGGCCGAGTAGGAACACCACCGGATAGAGCACGAGCAGGACGACCATGTTCTGCTTCCAGCCGGGCGGTGATGCCGAGCGCGGCGGCGTGCCGAACGTAAACCACCCCTCGAATCCGCCGCGCACCGTGCGGACATGCGACTCCGCACCGAACGCGGCAGCCTCCCCCAACAGCCGCCGCCGTTGGGGTGAAGCCAGCCATGCCTGCAGGTGCTCATTCGAGTCAAACCGGACGGCGGTGGCCCAATCGTCTTGCACGCCGGGGATCGGCGGTTCGACCCGGACACCCTGGAACCCGGCAAATGATGCCTCGGTTGCGGCGATGCGCGATTGCCATGCTCGGAATGCCATCTCCTGGCCGGGCGCGACCCTGGTCGAGATCACGGCGGACGCGGCCGCCCCCGCGGGTGACACGGCATCTCCGGCAAATAGATGGACGTCATCCCGGCCGGCAAGGATCGGCTCGACTTTCGCGAGCAAATGCTGCCGCTCCGGTGATTGCAGCCAGGCACGGGCGGTGTCCGTCGAACGGAACCGTTGGATGATCGCCCAGTCGGGTTGCGAAGGTGGCGACGGTTCTCGGACCGTGTGGTCGACGAAGCCGGGGAAGGCGGCGACCGCATCGCTCATCTGCTGTTGCCACACCGCGAACTCCGCGTCCTTCCCCGGCAGCACCCGCGTCTGCGTCACCAGCGTTACGGTCTCGGTGGGTGTCGTCACGGTGGGCATGCTGCACTCCAGGTTGGGCGACCAGGCCGTCAGGGGAACCGCGAGAAGATTCCGAGGAGGATCGCATACATCGCGATCACGAGCGCCGCACCGGCGGCGTTGGTCCATCGTGGTGCGCCGGCGGCCGGAAGGAGCCACCACCGCAATCGGCGGTTGACGGGCGCCATCAGGTACGACCCCATCAAGACGACGCTGATCACCTTCGCGATGAACAGGTCGAGCCAGAACGGCACACCCCAATCCTCCAGGATCGGATCGAACACCAACCGCCCGTAGAGGAAGACGATCGGATACAGCACGAGCAGAACGACCATGTTCTGCTTCCAGATCGCGGGTACGCCGTTCCCTGCCCCGTCGCCAAGATTGAACCAGCCTTCGAATCCGCCGCGCAGCGTGCGCACGCTCGATGTTGCCCCAATCGTGGCGGCCTCCTCCAACAATCGCCGTCGTTGGTCCGAGGTCAGCCACATCTGCAGATGCTCCTCGGAATCGAAGCGGCTGATCGTCGCCCAATCCGCCTGGACTCCGGCGATCGGCGGCTCCAGCTTCGAGCCCTGAAATCCTGGGAAGGCCGATTCAGCCGTGGCGATCCGTCGCTGCCACGCGCGGAACGCCTGCTCGTGTCCCGGCGCCACACGCGTCGAGATCACGGCCGACACCGACGCATCGGGCGGCATCGCGCCGTCGCCCACGAAGAGGTGGATGTCGTCAGTACCGGCGAGGATCGGCTGTACCTCGTCGAGCATCCGCTGCCGCTCTGGTGATTGCAGCCATGCGCGGGCCGTTTCTGTCGAACGGAACCGCTGGACGATCACCCAATCGAGTTGAGCCGGTGGCGCCGGCTCGATCACGGTATGGTCGAGAAATCCCGGGGCCGCGGCAACCGCGAGGTTCATCCGCTGCTGCCACGCCGCGAATTCCCCGTCCTTGTCCGGTAGCACCCGCGTCTGCGTGACCAGCGTCACCGTCTGCACTGGTGCGGTCGCCGCCTCCATCGCCGTCTCCTAGAGCAAGGCCAGCGCGTGGCGGTTGTGCTCCTCGATGATCGGCTCCATCTCCACCGTGACGATGCGGCCGTCCTCGACGATACAGCGCCCACCGACCACCGTGTAGCGGGCGGGTTGCGGCGCGCAGAAGAGCGTTGCCGCCACGGAATCGCCCAGGCCGCCGGCGTACCCGACCGTGTTCAGGTCAAGGGTAAAGAAGTCGCCACACTTGCCCGGCTCGAGCGAGCCGATGTCCGGACGCCGCAGCACCGATGCACCGCCCAGCGTCGCCATCTCCAACGCCGCCCGCGCGGTCAGCCACTCCTTGGCACGGAGCGGGTCCGAGGTGGAGAGAACGGTCTGCGGGCCTTCCGGTGGGAGCAGGCCCATCTTCAGCCGTGCGAGGAGCAACGCCATCCGCGCCTCGAGCAGCATGTTGGAGCCGTCGTTACTGGCGGAGCCGTCCACACCCAGACCGATGCGCGCGCCGCGATCGAGGTACTGCTTCACCGGCGCGATGCCGGACGCCAGCCGCATGTTGGACGAGGGACAGTGAGACACACCTGCGCCTCGCTCGGCGATCAGACGCACCTCATCGTCGTTGAAGTGCACGGCATGCGCATACCACACGTCGTCCGCCACCCAGCCGAGCGTCTCCATGTATGCCACCGGACGCAGGCCATGCGTCTGGAGCGTGTAGCGTTCCTCATCCAGCGTCTCGCAGAGATGCGTGTGCAGGCCGACACCATACCGCCGTGCCAGGCCCGCCGACTCGCGCATCAGATCGGCGGACACCGAAAACGGCGAACACGGCGCGAGCGCGATCTGCAGCATCGATCCGGGATTCGGATCGTGATACTGCTCGATCACACGCTGTGAATCCTTCAGGATCGCCGCCTCGTCTTCAACGCAATCGTCCGGCGGCAGCCCGCCCTTCGACTCGCCCAACGACATGCTGCCGCGGGAGACGACAAAGCGACTGCCCAGCTCGGCCGCCGCTGCAATCTGGTCGTCGACCCGGCAGCCGTTCTGGAAGACGTAGGCATGGTCGAACGCGGTGGTGCAGCCGGAGAGCGCCAGTTCGGCCAGGCCGACGATCGTCGCGGTCCGCGCCGATGCCGGCGTGCGCGCCGCCCACAGTCGATAGTGCGCCTTCAGCCAGGGAAAGAGATTGATGTTCTGACCGGCGGGGATGTTGCGGGTCAGCGTCTGGTCCAGGTGATGGTGACAGTTGACCAGTCCCGGCAGAACGATCTGGCCGCGCAGGTCGAGCACCCGATCGGCGGTCGCCGGCAGCTCTGCCGTGGGGCCGACCTGTTCGATCAACCCGTCCCGAATGAACAGCCCCGCGTCCCGCAGCTCGCGACGCTGCCCATCCATCGTCACGACCATCGCCGCATTCTTCGCCAGCATCGTCGGCATGTCGCATCTCCCTCGTCGCCCGCCATCGCCGCACCGCCGTGCCGGCGTCAGGCGCCGTCGCGGGCGTCATCGCTGCTGACGGCGTCAGTGGTTGTGGCCGCCGGGTAGGGGCGTGCCGTCCTTCGGCCGGACTTCCACCACCTGCATCATGCCCCGTTCCTCGTGGCGAAGGATGTGGCAATGCCAGACGTACCGCCCGGTGAAGTCCTCGAAGCGCGTGCGCATCGTCATCGTTCCCCCGTTCGGCGGCACGAGCACGGTGTCCTCATAGCCAAAGTTATCGACCGGTTGGCCGTTGACCGCGATCGTCTGGATGTCATTCACATGAATGTGGAACGGATGATAGTCGTTAGAGGCGTTGACGATCGTCCACTCTTCCAGCGCGTCGAGGTGGGTGACGACATCGACGCGGTCCGCGTCGAATGCCCGGCCGTCGACCAGGAAGAGCGGCTCGTTCGGGTCGTTCGTCTGTTGGATTGTCAGGGAAAATCGTCGGGTCTGATCGACCGGCAGTCCCCGGAGGTCTGGCGTTGGGAACAGGGTCGCCGGCAGCGGCCGCGGCTCCTGCGGCGTACCCGCGACCTCGACGTGGCCGATCACCGCCTCGGGGTCGGTTTCAAATCCCCACTTGAACTCCAGCGTCTTCAGCAGGTAGCTCCCTGCACTGCCACCCTGAACCAGCACCTCGCGTCGCTGGCCCGGCCCCATGAGCAATTCGTCGAGGGTCTGGACGCGGGTCATCGGGTTGCCATCGCGGGCGATCAGGTGAAACTGGTGGCCCTCAAGCGAGAGCTGGAAGAAGGTGTTCGCGGATGCGTTGGCGATCCGCCAGCGCTGCGTCTCTCCCGGCTTGAGTGAGAGCGTCGGCCGCAGCCGGCCGTTGATCGTGCGGGCGCTGCGCGTCTCGGTGACGCCCGCGTTGTGTGCCTCGTCGACGTTGTAGGTACGACCATCCCGCGCGATCGACGGGTTTTGCAGAAAGAGCAGGCGTTCCTGGAGGCCGGCGATCGCCGGGTGCGCGTCGATCTCGCCCTCCACGATCAACGCACCGGCCATACCGCCGAAGACCTGATCCTCATTGCTGCCATGCGCGTGGGGGTGATACCAGTTCAGGCCGGATCGATGATTGGCGGGGAGATCGTACTGATAGGTGAACGTCTCCTCCGGCTCGACGTGAACGAAGATGTTGTCGCCGTTGCCGCTCGGGGAGACGTGACCGCCGTGGAAGTGGATGTTGGTCGGCCGCTCCAACTCGTTGACGAGGTTGATCCGCAGCCGGTCCCCCTGACGGACGCGCAAGGTCGGGCCGGGGAAGAGGCCATCATACAGGGCAGAGGTGATCATCTGCCCCGCGATCAGACCGGAGGTACGCCGCGCGCGCAGCGTCGTCTCGAGGACGCCGTTCTCGCTGCGACGCACGGGGGGTTCCACGAAGTTACCGGGTTCTTGCGCCGCGGCCGTCGATGCGGTGCCCTGCGGCGCGAACAGCCGGGACTGTACCGGAAGAAGGAGCCCGACGGCGACGGCTGCCGCACCGAATCCAAAGACCTGACGGCGCGAGCGCCGTGGCGCCCCCGGCGCGCGTGACGGCCACACAGAACTCGGTCGCTTCCCGTCTGACACTGTGTCCCCCTCGCCCGACCGCAATCAGAAGCCCCGTGAAGCGACATGCGCCGCCGTCGTCCGTGTGGTCGACAGAACCCGATCGTTCTGATAGTGATTGGCTACCATCATGTGCGAAATGTCAGGTCAATGCAAGGTTCATAATCGTCGATGTTCTGGTAATGTAACATCTTGACGGCGCTGATCACGGCTGCCGAAGCAACGCGGTCAGCCATGGAGCAGCACATGGGGGTGCGCGCGTGGATCTGAACTCGGTCGCGGAGGTCGTTCGGCCGCGAAGACGCGAGGGACTGATCGGATGGCAGGATGGCGATGCCTGGCTCGCCGGCGGGACCTGGCTGTTCTCTGAGCCGCAGCCCGCCGTCCATCGGTTGATCGACCTGGAGAGTCTCGACTGGCCGCCGCTGGAGGTGAGCGACGCCGGCCTGACGATTGCTGCCACCTGCCGGATCGCCGGCCTGCACGCGCTGACGCCGCCCGCGGACTGGATCGCCGCGCCGCTGATCGGCCAGTGCTGCAACGCGCTGCTGATGTCGTTCAAGATCTGGAACTTGGCGACGGTCGGCGGCAACATCTGCATGTCGCTGCCCGCCAGTGCGATGACCTCGCTCGCCACCGCGCTGCACGGCATCTGCATCATCTGGGATCAGCACGGCGGCGAGCGGCGCGTGCCGATCGACGAGTTTGTCACGGGCAATCACGAGAATGTGCTCGAGCCGGGCGAGCTGCTGCGTGCGGTCGAGATTCCCGCCGCCGCGCTCCGCGCCCGGACGGCGTTCCGCCAGATCTCCCTCGCCACGATCGGGCGCTCGGCGGCACTGCTGATCGGCACAGTGAGCCCGCTCGACGGCGCCTTCGACCTCACCGTCACCGCTGCCACCATCCGGCCGCTGCGCCTCCGGTTCCCGGCGGTCCCCTCCGACGCCGAGCTACGGACGCGGATCGGCGGGACGATTCCCGATGATCTCTATCTCGACGACGTTCATGGCTCGCCCCCCTACCGCAAACACATGACCGAGATCTTCGCCGAAGAGATCCGGCGCGAGCTCGCCGAAGGAGCGACGCGATGACCTTCCACGTCAACGGCAAGACCTTCGCCGAGGAGCCGCGCCCTGGGCAGTGCCTGCGTACCTTTCTTCGCGACCTTGGCTGGTTCGGCGTCAAGAAGGGCTGTGATGCGGGCGACTGCGGCGCCTGCTCTGTGCTGGTGGACGGCACGCCGGTGCATAGCTGCATCGTTCCGGCCTTTCGCGCCGACGGTCGTCAGGTGACGACCATCGAAGGATTGGCGCAGGATGGGAAACTGCATCCGATGCAGCGACGCTTCCTCGACGCCCAGGGTTTTCAATGCGGTTTCTGCACCGCTGGCATGATCGTCACCTCGTCCACGCTGAACGACGATCAGCTCGCCGATCTGCCGCACGCGATGAAGGGCAACCTGTGCCGCTGTACCGGCTACAACGCGATTGAGGACGCCATCCGAGGCGTCACCCACATCGAAGCCGACCGCGCCGGCGAGAGCACCGGCCGCAATCTTCCTGCTCCCGCCGGTCCGCTGGTGGTCACCGGCAAGGCCCGCTACACCCTCGACACGGCGATCGACGGCCTCCTGCACCTCAAGCTGCTGCGCTCACCACACGCCCACGCGCGGATTACGTCCATCGACAAGACCGACGCGCTGGCGGTGCCCGGCGTTCATGCCGTCTTTACCTGGGAGGACGTGCCGCACAAGCTCTATACCACCGCGCTGCATGAGGACGCACGCGTCGACCCAAATGACACCTACATGCTCGACAACATCGTCCGCTTTGTCGGGCAGCGCGTCGCCGCCGTCGTCGCCGAGAGCGAGGCCGCGGCCGAAGAAGGTTGCCGCCGGCTGAAGGTTGAATACGATCTGCTTCCCGCCGTCTTCGATCCGGAAGAGGCGATACGGGTCGGCGCGCCGGTGGTCCAGGACAAGGGTGGCGAATCGCGCATCCACCGGCCGGGCCGCAACATCCTCGCGGAGCTCCACGGCGAGGTGGGCGATGTCGCCGCCGGGCTGGCCGAGGCGGACGCCGTCTTCGAGGGCACCTTCGAGACGAGCCGAGCGCAACACGCCCACCTCGAAACACACGCGAGCATCAGCTGGCTGGATGAAGACGGCCGGCTCAACGTGCGCACCTCGTCACAAGCGCCGTTCCCCGCGAAGCAGGCGCTCTGCTACCTCTTCGACCTCGATCCGCAAAGTGTCCGCGTCTTCTGTGAGCGGGTGGGCGGTGGCTTTGGCGGCAAACAGGAGATCCTCACCGAGGACCTGGTCGTCCTCGCCACACTCAAGACCGGCCGGCCGGTGAAGCTGGAGTTCACGCGCGAGGAGGAGTTCATCGGCACCGTCACCCGCCATCCGATGACGATCCATGTGAAGGCGAGCGCGCGGCGCGACGGCACGCTCACCGCCCTGCAGATGCGCGTTGTCTCCAACACCGGCGCCTACGGCAATCACGGCAGCGAGACGCTCTACCACGCCTGTGGCGACTCGGTCGGCGTCTACCGCTGCCCCAACAAGAAGGTGGACGGATTTGCCGTCTATACCAACATGGTTCCCGCCGGCGCCTTCCGTGGCTATGGCATCAGCCAGACGATCTTCGCGGTCGAATCGGCGATCGACGAGCTCGCCCGCTCCCTGGCGATCGACCCGATCGAGTTCCGCGAGCGCAACATCGTCCGGCCCGGCGACCCGGTGATCTCGTGGGACACCGCACCGAGCGACGCCGAATTCGGCAGCTACGGCCTCGACCAATGCCTCAGCCTGGTGCGCGACGCATTGGCCCGTGGCAACGCCGAGGCGACGCCGGAACCCGACGGCTGGCTCACAGGAACCGGCATGGCGCTGGCGATGATCGATTGCGCCCCGCCGACAGATCACCGTTCCGAGGGCCGCATGCGCCTCGCCGCCGACGGATGCTACGAGCTGGCGATCGGTACGGCCGAGTTCGGTAACGGCACGACCACCATGCACGGCCAGATCGCGGCCGGCGTTCTCGGCACGACCGCCTCGCGCATCCGGATCATTCAATCGGACACGGACAAGACCGGTTACGACACCGGCGCCTTTGGCTCGACCGGCACGGTGGTCGCGGCCCAGGCGGTGCGTCTGGCGGCAGACGCCCTCCGGGAACGCATCCTCGCGTTCGCCGCCGAGCACAGCGGCGTGCCCGCCGCGGCGTGCGCACTGGATGATGATGCCGTCCTCTGCGATGGCCGCCGGATCGCACTGGCAGACCTCTCCGGCGCGGCCGAGCGGGAGGGCCGCCGGCTGGAGTCGATGCGCAAGGCCAGCAACACCCCCCGCAGCATCGCCTTCAATGTGCAGGGCTTCCGGGTCGCGGTGCACCGGCAGACGGGCAAGGTCCGCATCCTCCAGAGCGTCCACGCCGCCGACGCTGGCGTCGTGATCAATCCGATGCAGTGCATCGGTCAGCTCCAGGGATCAGTCACGCAGGCGGTGGGGTGGGCGCTCTACGAGAAAATGGTCTTCGACGCCGAGGGCCGGATGATCAATCCGGCCTTCCGGAACTACCACATTCCCCACTTCGCCGACTCGCCCCGAACCGACGTGCTCTTCGCCAAGACGCACGACGCATTCGGCCCCTTGGGCGCCAAGTCCGCCGCCGAGGGGGCATTCGACCCGGTCGCGCCCGCACTTGCCAACGCGATCGCGGATGCGACCGGCATCCGATTCCACAGCCTGCCCCTGGCGCCCGACCGTATCTATCGGGCGATCAGCGACAAGTTCACCGGGCCGGATGACACAACATAGTCGCGGTCGCTGCCTCGCGAGGGAGATTCACTACCAAGACTCCAAGGTTCATGTTGACCTGGAGTCTTGGCGTCTTGGTAGTGATGCAGTCGGGCCGGAGTTACTGTTCCGCCGGCGGCGGCGCAGGAATGACCTCGACCAACTGGACGCCCGCTTCGGTGCCATCGGCGGCGAAGTCGAAGGCCAGGCGGACATGGGCGAGGATCGCGCAGGCATGGCAGCCGTTCAGGACTTCGTAATCGAAGAGGAAGCGCGGGCCACCCGCCGGTGATGTCTCCACTCCGGCGACGGTCGGACCAAACGGCCAGTACATCGCGTCTTCGTGAGCGCTGGCAATCGCCTGATAGGCGGCGTTGTGCTGCAGGGCCGTGCCGAAGGTCGCCGCTTCCTGATTGGGGAAGATCACCGCCGGGATACCGCCGAGCAGCGCGTACTGCGTGTTCTCGTTCGCTGCCCACGGTGTGAAGATCGTGCCCAGATCCACCGGGCCGTGGTCCTCGATATCAGAGAGGAACCAGCCGGTGAGCCGGTAGAAGGCGATCGCGCCCGCCGATGCCCCGTCCGCCTCCATAATGCCGCGCACACACGTGTAGTTCTGATTGGTGCACATCTGTAACTGACGAACCGCATCCTGCGACGGCTGCCAGATCTGCGATGGACCGAAGCCGATGCTGAGGGTGGCCGAGTCCTCTGCCGCCTGACCGCGCACGGTGGCGCCGTCGATCGCGGCCACGGCCAATAGTCCAATGGCCAGCGCGAAGACAACCAACGGACGCGCAATCGATCGGGATCGAGCCATAGCGTATACCTCGCATACTGAAATTCACGCGCATCATACATCGAACCGGGTGGGGAACTCACCGGGGAAATGTCGTCGGTGCAGGAACATGTGTCCGAATCGGGAGATGGTTGCCGGGCACACAGCAGACGACGGCGGGACGAATTGTTTGATTCGTCCCGCCGTCGTTGCGGTTCCGGGCGGGTGGACGTCCGCCGGTTCCGCCTGGAGGAAGGCTAGATGTTGCAGTGCGCGAGCCAGGCCGTCGAGCGCTCGTCCGCCTCGGTCAGGCTGGCATCGCCGGACATCGCTTCGAGCGCCGTCATCCCGACATTCCCGGCACGTTCGTCCACGTCCGTCATGCCGGCGTTGCCGGCCAGCTCGTCGACCTGAGAGAGGCTGACGTCTCCGGATGCCGCATCCGCCTGTTCCAGACTGTAGCTGCTGCTGTCCAGACAACTGACGGCGTCGTTCCCGTCGGCGGCTGCCGGTCCGGCGACAACCGCGCTGCCGATCAGCAGCACACCGCCGATCACCAACGCTCGAACGCGGCCCCTCACCATGCTTGCTGTTGCCATTGCACTCCTCTCTTTCATGTGCACCACTCCTCTCTGGCACTGATAACAACGGCGGCATGAACCAGATTGGAGGGGCCGCCCCAACCAGCCGCCGTTGCTCTGTGTGTCAGATCACGGAGCGTCATCGCCGGACCATAGCCGGGCGCGTTTTCTGAGGGAGAAGGGCGTAGTGTCGAGCAGTGGTGCCGAGGGAAAGTGCGCCGCGGATGTCAGCGGACGCGGGCGCGCCGGGATCGTGTGAGAGTATCCCGCGCGTCTCCGAACATGGCCCGCCCGCCGATCAGGACGGCAGATCGTTCGTGTAGTCGTGATACATCATCACCCGGATGTATACACGGTTTCAGCGATGATCCGCTGGTACCGCTCGCGTGCCGCGTCGGTCGGTTCGATCTGCACCGGCTCAGTCGGGTCGCCGGTCAGGTGCTTGACGAATGGCGCCGCTGCCTCAAGCTGTACCGCGTCGAAGCTGATCTGCCACCTGGGACTGTGCCCCTCCTGGTAGACGACGACACGCGGCTTCCACCGTGCAAACACGCTCGACCATTCGGTGTACCCCATCTGATCGAAGTCACCGACCCCAGCGAACGACGGCCAATAATTGACCCCCTGGTCGGCCAGTCCTTTACACAGTCGGTGCTGCTCAACCGTCTCCTTGTGCCGCTCGATCAGCGCCGCCCGCTCCTCGGCCCAATGAGTGATCTCGTCGATGATGCTGGCCAACTGCCCCATCACCTCCGTCTGCACCGCCGGCGTTGTCGCCAGTTCTAGTCCAGCTTTGACGTTCGCCTTCCGCTGGTTAAGCAGGGTTAACCGCGCTTCTTTCACCGCGATGTCACTCGCCAGCTTCTCGACCGCAGCGGCGAGATGTTCAGCTTGGCGATTCAGCCAGATCGGTTGCTCGAGGAACTCGCGCACTGTCGCCACCACACCACGATCAAGCCGGCTGGCGCTGATCGTGGCAGGCGCTTCGCAGCGGACCCCGTCACTTCGCATGTAGTTGCAGGTGTACCGGGGGCCGGTAAAGCGGTTGGCTGCGGTCGTCCGCATCTTCCACCCGCAGCCGCCGCACCAGCACTGCCCTCTCAGCCATGCGCTCTCCGGGTCGATCTCGCGGTTGTTGTCCGACTTCGCTTTGTTCTCCGTGAGCTTCG
>JBFXAN010000156.1:0-15252 GCA_050184225.1 Dehalococcoidia bacterium
GCCCCTCCCCCCGCTGCCGCGCGGAGAGGGGTGCCTCGCCGGATCTGGGGTGCCAACATGAACCAGCCCGCCGCCAGATCGTTACCAAGACGACGCTGGTAGCAACGCCAGTCAGTGCACCCCTCTCCGCGCGGCAGCGGGGGGAGGGGCCGGGGGAGGGGTCAGTCATTCCTTCACCGACCCCGCCAGAATTCCCGTGACGAAGTACCGCTGCAGCGCGAAGAACACCAGCAGCGGCAGCGCCATCGAGATGAACGCCGCTGCCGTTAGCAATTGCCAGTCCTGCCCGAGCGAGTTCACCAGGTTGCTCACCGTCACCGGCAGGGGCGCCACATCCGGGCTGCCGCCCAGGTAGACCAGTGCGATCAGCAGATCGTTCCACACCCACATGAATTGGAAGATCGCGACCGATGCCAGCGCCGGCACCGATGTCGGCAGAACCAACCGAAAGAAGATCGTCGCCGGACCCGCACCGTCCAGGGAGGCCGATTCGAACATCTCCTTCGGCAGCGAGCTGAAGAAATTGCGCAGCAGATAGATCGCCAGCGGCAGACCGTATCCCGTGTGCGCCAGCCAGATGCCGAGAAACGTCCCGGTCAGCCCCAGATCAGTGAGCAGGCGCAGCACCGGGATCAGCGTCATCTGCAACGGAATCACGAGCAGGGCCACCACCGTCAAGAAGAGCCACTGCCGGCCCGGAAACTCCATCCAGGCGAAGGCATACGCGGCGTAGGCGGCGATCAGGATCGGGATTACCGTCGCCGGAATCGTCACGAACAGGCTGTTGACGAAGCTCCGGCCGAGATTGTTCGTCGTCAGCACCCGTTCATAATTTTGCAGCGTGAAGTCAAACGGCGGCGTCAGCGCCTCCCACCAGCCGGTGAACGCCACCTGCGCCGGCGGCCGAAACGAGGAGACGAGCAGCGCCACCGTCGGCGTCATCCACAGCAGGCAGATGACGATGATCAAGATGTGCAGTGGTATCCGGCGCAGTGTCCGGATGAATCCTTCTCGTGTTCTGCCACGCGGAGCAGCGGCGGCCGCGTCCTGGGCGGAGGGCAAGTCCAGCGTTGCCATCAGCGGGTCGCCTCCTGTTCACGAAATCGGCGGAGATTAAAGAGCAACACCGGAATGATCGCCGTCATCAGGATCACGGCGAGCGCGCTCGCCCGGCCAAAGTTCCGGAAGTTGAACATCTCCTTGTACATCCGGTTGGCGATTACCTCGGTGTCGAAGTTCCCGTTCGTCATCACGTAGACGATGTCGAAGATCTTCAGCGCCGTGATCACCATCGTCGTCCCCACAACGGCCAGCGTCGGCGCCAGCGACGGCATGATGATCCGCCAGAAGACCTTCCACTCACTCGCTCCGTCCACCCGCGCCGCTTCCAGCAGGTCGTTGGAAATCCCCTTCAGCCCCGCCGACAAGACCACCATCGAAAAGCCGGTCCACGCCCAGGACGCGGCGATGATCAGCGCGATGTTGTTCCATGGCTGTTTAATCAGCCACGCCTGCGGCTCGAACCCAGGCAGGATCGCCGACAGCGCCGCGTTGACCGTGCCCGTCTGCGGCAGTCCCGCCGGCCGGAAGTCGTACATGAACTTCCAGATCACACCGGCCGCGACGAACGAGATCGCCATCGGCAGGAAGATCACCGACTTGGCGACGGATTCGTAGCGGACCCGGTCGGTGAGCACCGCCAGCAGCAGCCCGAACCCGACCGTGATCGCCGTGAAGACGACCAGCCAGAGCACGTTGTTCCGGAGCACCGTCAGCATCTGCTCGTTGGTGAAGATGAACTGGTAATTGTCAAGTCCCACCCATCGACTCGACGTTGCGTTAAACAGGCTCAGGTAGATCGTGCGGAACACCGGATAGATCAGGAAGACGAGCACGAACGATAGGGCTGGCGCCATCCAAAGCCACGGCCGCACGCGCATCTGCCACGGAAACGGCATTCGGCGGAGCGCAAACTCGATGATCGCGATATATCCGAGGAGGACCGACGGCACGCCGATCAACACGCCGATCGCCAGCAGCACACGGTCAGACATAAACACTCCGGCAGCGGGCAGCGGACGGGAGGTTCACGATCGCCGAGCGCTCGCGTTGCTGGTCGACCCGCGCTCGCTTGCCTCCCGTCCGCTGCTCCACCTCAGCGGCTGTAGGCGTCCGTCTGGACTCGGTCCAGATTCGAAAGGATGCTGTCCAGATTGCCAGGATTCTGGATGTAATCCAGCACGCCCTTCCAGAAGGCGTTGTTCATCGCCTCCGGCATCAGGTCCGAAGCGTCAAACCGAACGTTCTTGGCGTTCAAGAGGGTCTCGGCCGTCAGCTTGGAGATCGGGTCCGGATAGGAGGCCGGCAGCACCTTCTCGTTCGCGGAGATCGCGCCGCCCCGCTTCACCCAGATCTCCTGGGCCTCGGCCGTCGTCAGGTACTTCATCAGCGCCCGCGACTGCGGCGTGTCTTTGAACATGCCGAAGAGGTCGCCGGCAACCTCCTGAACGCCCGCATATTTCTCGTCGATCGTCGGGAAGGGGAAGAAGTTGAAATCCTCTACCGGCTTCGGGCTGGACGGCGCCTTGGTGAAGAAATCGGTGATGAAGCTGCCCTGCATGTGCATGTAGCAGCGCGGCGGGTCAAGGAACATCGGGTTGCCCGACTCGCCGAAGGCGGTCGTCAGCATCGCCTGTTTTCCACCGAAAACCATATCCGGGTTGGCGACGATCTCACCCCAGGTCTCCCACGCCTTCTTGATCTCCGAGGACGACCACTTCACCTTGCCCTGCGCCCACTGGTCGTAGACATCGGGACCCGCCTGGCGGAGGACGATGTTCTCGAGCCAGTCGGTTCCGGGCCAGCCGCTGGCCGCGCCACTCTCCAAGCCGATGCACCATGGCGTTGTGCCGCTGTCCGCGATCTTGTCGGAGAGTTGCATCAACTCGGTCCATGTCTTCGGCTTCGTCCCGCCGCTCACCTCGTCGAAGGTCTTCGGGTCATACCAGACTGGCCCCTTGAGCGACGCCCGAATGAAGATGCCGACCTGCTTGCCGTCGACCTGCGCCATCTTCAGCCAGTCTTCGTTGTAGTCCGCCTTCATCTGCGCCGGATCGAGCACACCGGCCAGGTCGATCAACTTGCCCTGACGGGCAAATTCCGCCATCTGGCCGGGACCGGGCAGTCCGGCCACGTCCGGTGGATTCCCACCCTGGACGCGCGTCGTCAGCACCGCGTTGATGTCGCGGGTGCCCTCGTAATTGACCTTGATCCCGGTGCGGTCTTCGAACGGCTTCACCATCGCCATGAAACTGTCTTGCTCCGCGCCGCCCCAGACCGCGAGCACATTGACGGTCCCGCCGATCCGTTCGGCCGTGCCGGCAGCCGCCTGGGTGCCTGCCGCCTGGGTGCCCACCGCCGTCGCGCCGGTTTCACCAGCGGTTGGTTCGTCGTCGTCCTCACCGCAGGCCAGACCAAAGACAAGCCCCATGATCAGTCCTAGCAGGAGAACATGGGTCAGTCGCTTCACTCGCATCGTACCCCCCTCTTCGCCCCACGGATGGAGCATGTGATCGCCGGACGAACGGCACACTGCGACGGGCCGGGTGACGAGCCACAATCGAGACGGTACGAGTCGCCTGTATCCGCGAGATACGGACACATGCCTGCCGAAACGCAGACATCAGTGTGCGTGCTGCCGTGCTGTCCGAGTGTGCCACGAACGAGACGTGAGTCCATAGCTACCTGGGAGTAACATCGTGATCCCTTCACATAAACACGGCACCTCCTCCAGATCGCTTACCATAACGTTGGAAGCGCGGCCGCGGGCGACAGACCCAGCAAAGGAGCGAGGGTATGGCCACCTATGTGGTGCTCTACACGTTCACCGACGATGGCGCGAAGCACGCCAAGGACACCGTCAAGCGGGCACGGGAGGCACGCGCCGAGAACGAACGGCGGGGCTTTACCGTGCAGGGCCTCTACTGGACCCAGGGTCAGTACGATCTCGTCGCGGTCGTCGATGCACCGGACGAGCAGTCGATGATGGCCGGCCTCCTCAACATCGCCGGCGCCGGCAACGTCCGCAGCCAAACGATGCGGGCCTTCACCGAATCGGAAATGGAGTCGATCGTCGCCAACGCCTAACCCACCGTCATCCCCCATCACCCGGCCGCGCTCCTCCCTCGCCACGCTCATCCTACTCAAACCACAGAGACGCAGAGGCCGCAAAGATCCCCTTGTCATGCTGAGCGCAGCGACGAAGCATCTCGCCGCGTGACCGACTCTCCATGAGATGCTTCGCTTCGCTCAGCCTGACAACCGCCACCCTTGCATCCCTCTGCGTCTCTGTGGTTCATACCTGCTTAACGGCTGCCGCGCAGTCTGGGATCGAGCAGGTCGCGGAGGGCGTCGCCGAGCATATTGAAGGCGAAGACGGCCAGCGTGATCGCGAGGCAGGGCCAGAAGACATAGTTGAAGTCCGTGCCGATGAATCGCCGCGCCTGGGAAAGCATCTGCCCCCAGGTTGGTTGATTGGGGTCGGCGATGCCCAGTCCGAGGAACGAGAGCGACGCTTCCGCCAGGATCACCCCGCCCAGACCGACCGTCGCCGACACCATCACCGGCGCAAAGATGTTCGGGAGCACATGCCGCAGCATGATCCGCCCGTGCCCGGCGCCCACCGCCCGCGCCGCCTCCAAATACTGAACGCTGCGGATGCCGATCACCGCCGAGCGGACGATCCGCGATCCGCCGGCGATGCCGAGCAACCCCAGGATGATGATCAACTGCCGCAGTCCGGAGCCGGTGATCGTCACGACCGCCAGCAGCAGCACCAGCACCGGCAGCGCCATGATCGCATCGACAAATCGCTGGATCACCGCATCGGCAGCGCCGCCGAAGTAGCCGGTGCTAATGCCGACGAGCAGCGCGCCGATCGTGCTGATCGTTACCGCGCCGAAGCCGACGGCGGCTGCGACGCGTGCCCCATACACGACCCGGCTGAAGATATCCCGCCCGGAATTATCCGTCCCCATCAGGTGCGCGCTCGTCGGCGATTGGAGCCGGGGACCGACCGGCGCGGCCGGTTCATACGGCGCGATCATCGGCGCAAAGAGCGCCGTGACGACCATCACCACGACCACGACCAGGCCAAACGCTCCGATCGGCTTCGTGGTCAATAGCCGCTTGAGCAACGTCAGCCACACGGGTGGACGCCGCTCGACACGGTCAAGGCTTGCGATCGAGGTTTCCGCTGTGGTCGCCATCGCTCCCTCCGCTCGCGCGGGCGCCGGGTGCCGCGTCCAGTGTCCTGGGCAGGCGCTCCCCGCCCAGGATGAAACGCTCCTCGCCTGCTATCCTGCCCGCGTCCGCGGGTCCAGGAACGTGTAGCTCAGATCGACGAGCAGGTTGATCAGCACAACGCCGGTCGCGAAGATCAGCGTGATGCCCTGAACCACGGCATAGTCGCGGCGGGTCACCGCCTCGATCAGATAGCGGCCCATGCCGGGGAGCGAGAAGATGCTCTCGAAGATCACCGTGCCGCCGATCAGAAAGGCCATCTGCAGCCCGAAGATCGTCACCACCGGCATCAGCGCATTGCGGAGCGCATGCCGCAGCAATACCACCCGCTCGCGCAGTCCCTTGGCCGTCGCCGTGCGGATGTAGTCCTGCCGCTGGACCTCGAGCATCATCGCCCGCGTCATCCGCATCACCTGCGCGCCCGTCCCCAGCGACAACAGCAGCGCCGGAATCCACATCTGCCCCAGGTTGCCGAGCGGATCACTGCTGAACGAGTGATATCGCACCGAGGCGATGTTGATCCCCCATTGAATCGAGAAGAAGGACTGGAGCAGCGTCGCCAGCACGAAACCCGGCACCGCCAGCCCGATAATCGCCCCGCTCCGGCCAATGTAGTCCAGCGGCGTATCCTGCCGGATCGCCGAGAGCACGCCGAGCGGAATCCCGATCAGCGCCGAGAAGAACACCGCCAGCATCGCCAGCTCGAACGTCACCGGGAAGCGGGAACGGATCTCGGAGAGCACCGGTTGGCCGGACTCCGCCGTGCCCAGGTCGCCGCGCAGCACGTCCGCAAGATAGGTGATGTACTGCTGCGGCCACGGCTTGTCCAGACCGTACTCCGCGCGAATGCGCTGCGCCGCCTCCTCCGTATAGGCCTCACCCAGCTTCGCCACGGCGATGTCGCCGGGCAGGAACCGGATCATACTGAACACGAGAAAGGACACGATCAGGACGGTCGGGATCGCGAAGAGTACGCGACGAGTGATCTGATGGAGCACGGTGCGCCCTCCTATCGATCAAAGTAGCCGTTCTCCGCCGCTGGGTAGCCAGCCAGGAAATTCCCCACCCAGAAGCCCTTGTAGTACGTCCGGTATGCGGTCGCGCCGCCGCGTGACCCGACCCAGATGAAGCCGGGTGGATTGTTGATCAGTTCCCGCTGGAGGTCGAAGACCAGTTGCTTGCGTTTGTTGACGTCGAACTCCTTCGACTGGGCATCCATCATCGCGTCCAGCTTCGGGTCGCTGAAATGGGCGTAGTTTCGGCTCGCGCCGGTGTAGTGGTACTGGTTGATCTGGGCGTCCGGATACGGTCCGGAGAGGAACAGCGTCGCGGCGGCGCTGAAGTCACCGTTGATCTCCCGCTGCAGGAAGGTGTTGAAGTCCGTACCCACGTTCTCCAGCCGGTAGCGGAGGCCGATTCGCTGGAGCTGCGGCACGTAGAGATCGGCCTGCTCGTTCGTGCTGAAGGCCGTCACCGTCGTCATCACATCGTCAAAGCCGTCCGCGTAGCCGGCGGCGGCAAGCAAATCCTTCGCCTCCTTGAGTTCCGCGTCGCGATCCTTCTTGAACCCCGGCAGCTTCTCCAGTTCCTCGTTGGGCAGCACCCAGGCCGCCGCTGCCGGCGTCATCGGCCCGCCGGCGATGCCAAGCCCGGCGAAGACCAGATCGTAGATCTGCTTGCGCTCGATCCCGCGCCAGACCGCCTGGCGAACGCGCACATCCTTGTAGAAATCCCGCTCCTGGTTCAGCAGCAGGCACTCCCGCGTCGGGTTGGTCGACTGGAGCACGTACCAGCGTTCCGTGTCCTGCTCGAACTCCGGCAGCTGATCGCCCGTCAGTCCGACCGACTCGATCTGGTCCGCCCGAGCAGCGGCGAGCTGGGCCTGCGCGTCGTCGACGCGCTTGAAGTCCCAGCCGTCCAGCCAGGCAGTGTTCTCCTTCCAGTAGCCGTCCGGCCGCCGCGACATGCGGAAGCCCTGGTCCAGCACATGGCTGTCGGCCATATACGGCCCGGTGCCGACGACATCTTGGGCACTGCTGACCGGCTTCTCCTTGCCCTTCCACTCTTTCGGCACGACCAGCTGGTACTGGTCGGACATCTTCGAAAGGAGGTCCGCCTCCGGCGCCTTCGTCTTGAAGACGGCCGTGTTCTTGTCTGGCGTCTCGATCGATTCGACGTTGACGAAGAACGAAGCGCGCGGCGACGGCTTTACCTCGCTCTTGATCCGCTCGAACGTATAGGCGACATCCTCCGCCTCCAGCACTCGGCCGTTGACGGGTGCCCGTGGCTGCCATTTCGCCTCAGGGCGCAGCTTGAAAATCAGCGTGGTGCCGCCGTCGCTGATCTCCGGCTGGGCCGTCGCCAGGTCCGGTTCGGGGAGTCCCTCCTGGTTGAACCGCATCAGGAAGTTGCCGGCCCAGTGCCAGATGCCCGCGCTCTCAAACGGCGTGTTGGTCTTGTGCGGGTCCAGCTCCGCGCCGAGCGGCCCTGCCGCCGAGCGGAGCGTGCCCCCGCGCTTCGGCTGACCGCCCTGTGGCGCCGCCCCGCCGCTGATCGCGGTGGCCTGCGTCGCGCCACCGGCGTCGCCATCATCGTCGTCGCCGCCACACGCCGCGGCGATCGTCATCGCTCCTGCCGAAACCCCGACCGCTGCCAGTGCTCGGCGGCGGCTGAAGCGGCCCGCCGCTGCTCGACGCCAGGTGCTATCCCGTACCATCATCTGCCCTCCTCGTTGGCGCGATTGGCGGGGTACCCTGTCGTCAGGTGACGTGACGTCGTGTGCAATCGTTGTACGGCTTACACCCGGCGCGACGAGAACACTACATAGATGATACGCCCTCGGCAGAACCATGGATGCCACGCCGCACACAAGTGCCAAACTGTGCGGTGGCTGATGCGACGCGGACGCCGCGCTCCCATACCGTGCCCCCGGTCCTCCCTTGCCGCGAGTGCGCGCTCTCAGGCATGATGCGCACGAAGAATCGCAGCGACGGAGGGTTGCCCGTGCCGGTAGAAGAGCGGCTCAAGGAACTCGGCATCACCATTCCCGCGCCGGGGCGGCCGGTCGCCAACTACGTCGGCGCCGTCCGCTCCGGGAACCTGGTCTTCGTCTCAGGCCATGGTCCGCGACGCCCGGAGGGCGGCAGCGTCACCGGCAAGCTCGGCCGCGACCTGACCACCGCGGAAGGATACGAAGCAGCGCGACTGTGCATCCTTGCCGGCCTGGCCTCGCTCCAGGCGGAGATCGGCGACCTCAACCACGTGCGCCGCATTGTCAAACTGCTGGGAATGGTCAACTGCACCGAGGATTTTGCCGAACCGCCGCAGGTGATCAATGGCGCATCCGATCTGCTCGTCGCCGTCTTCGGCGATGCCGGCCGCCACGCGCGTTCGGCCGTCGGCATGCAGATGCTCCCCAGCAATATCGCCGTCGAGATCGAGATGATCGTCGAAGTCAGTGACGGCTGATCAGCGCCGCTGACAGCCGCGGTCGCGCCGGCATTCCACGACCGGCGTCGGTCACCTCAACCGCACCCTGGACTCACGATCACTGGCCGAAGCCTTCGGCCGGTGATCGTGTATCCGATGATGTTTGCCCACCGATCGATCGGCGGGCAAAGCATATCATTGTGTATATTAAATTACTGTTAACGTGCAACACTTCTACGATATATTGTCGGTGTCTGTACTCCGATCGGGGTATGCCTCGCCTCGGCCCGGCCTCAAGACTGCACGATGACTGGTGTGCACACTGGTATATCAAGCGGGGTGGTTTTCCTGATCGGGCGATCAAGCCCCGACTCTCAACCCCCACCCCGCCGGCCCCCAGCTTGTCTAGGAGAGACATGTCACATGGACGAGAGCTTCACCTTTGTGATCGGCTCGAATAACACCGTAGACGTCACCCAAACCAACGAGCAGACTGCCAACCCGACGGCATCAGGTGAATCCAGTTCAAACGCGATCGCCCAGACTGCCGCCAACGCTGTAACGCTGAACTTCGGTATCCTCCTGCCTTCCGGCCAGTAGCGCCCGGAAGCACATGCCCTACCCCTCAATTCGTCCAGGCGATACAGCAACTCGATGGCCTCGCGCCGTCGAGGCGAAAGGATTCGGCCATGTTCACAGTCGGCTCGGGTAATACGGTGTCCGTCACCCAGAGCAACACGCAGAGCGCCACGATCGAGTCCCAGGGCGGTGACAGCACGATCGAGCAGACCGCCGTCAACACGCTGTCCTTCAACTTCGGTGTCATGCTTCCGGTGTCTGATGACACGGGAAGCAGCGATGACGGTGGTTCGAACGGCGGCTAGCCCGCCGGCCGAGCGCGTTCTGCAACAAAGGAGCAGCACATGTTTGATCTGACAATCGGTTCGAATAACGACATTACCCTCGATCAGTCGAACTCCCAGACCGCAACGAGCAGCGGCGAAGGGACGAACGAGATCGTGCAGACGGCGGTCAACGCCGCCGACTTCAATTTCGGCATCATCCTCACGCCGGGTCCGTCCGCCGGCGCCGATGGTTCGAGCGGCGCCTAGCCTCCGCTTGACCTGAAGACCCCGCCGCATCCCGACCTTCCGGGATGCGGCGGGGTCGAGCCGCCATCCTCCCCACCGCTTCTCTCCTGCCCCCATCCTGAAGCACCCGCGCTTCACCCCCTGGTATCTGCATGCGGATCAATCGACGCGCGCGCTCAGGCTTGCCTGTGCCCAAACCTCAATCCCCATCGCGCGGCGCCGTTCGAGCGCAATCGCTGCCGTCGCCGCGGAGCAGCCCCCTCCTTCGCTTCCTCAAGCTTTCCCTCCGCCACCTGCGCCCGTTTACCCGACAGGTTTCGGAAATTACCGTCTACCTGGCGCTGTCGGTCGGGTTTGGCATCGGCCTTGCCCGCATGCAGGGCGTGATCGTCGACCGCGCCCTGCTCCCCGGCGATCGGCGGGCGCTGCTCACGATCATGGCAGTGCTGGTGGCCGCCTTTGTCCTCGTCTCGATTGCGTCGCTGCGTCAGGCGTACCTGATGGCCTGGGTTTCGGGCATGGTCATGCGTGGGATCAGCCGCCGCATGTTCTCCGTCGTCCAGTGGCAGCATCCCGAATTCTTCCAGCGGATGCCCGCCGGTGACATCATCTCGCGGATGACCAATGACCTCGGACAAATTCAGTTCGCCCTCACCGGCGCCATCGCCCAGGGTCTGCGGGTGATCCTAACGCTGCTCGCCGCGATTGCCGTCCTCCTCATCGAAGACTGGCGCCTCGCGCTCGTGGCCCTCGCCGGGACGCCGCTCTTCTTTGTCAGCGGCCGCTGGCTCGGTCCCGCCACCGCACAGGCCAGCCGCACCCGCCAGGAGCGATTCAGTGACGTGACCGCCACCCTGCAAGAGAACCTCGCCGCCCGCTCGGTCGTCTCGGCGTTCGGTCTCCAAGATCAGATGATCGGCCATTTCACCGACCGCCTGAATGCATTGTTCCGGGCTGCGCTTCGGGTGACATTCCTGGCGTCGCTGTACGGCGTCTCCGCCAATTCAATCGCCGCAGCGATCCAGCTCACCGTGCTCGGCGCCGGCGGCTGGCTGGTCACCGGCGGTGACGTCTCGATTGGCACGCTCTTCGTCTTCCTCGCGCTGATCGCCCAGATCGTCGGTCCGGTGCAGAGTGTCTCCGGCATCATTCAATCGCTCCATCAGGCATCCGGAGCGATGGACCGGGTCGACGAGCTCCTCAACGCCAGGCCCGCGATCCGGGATCATCCGAACGCGCGCCCATTCCGCCGGCTCTCCGGCGCGATCCATTTCGAGAACGTCAGCTTTGCCTATGGCGCCGGCGAACCAGCGCTTCATGCCCTCACCCTCACCATTCCCGCCGGCTCGTCCGTCGCACTCGTCGGGCAATCGGGCAGCGGCAAGTCAACGATCGTCAGCCTGCTGATGCGCTTCTACGATCCGCGGCAGGGCAGGATCACCTTTGATGGTGTCGATCTGCGGGATGGACGGCTGGCATCGCTTCGGTGGCAGATCGGCGTCGTCTTTCAGGACACCGTTCTCTTCAACATATCCATCCGCGAAAATATCCGGCTCGCCCACCCGGCCGCCTCCGATGCCGAGGTCGAAGCAGCGGCCAGAGCCGCCGAGATTCACGACGCGATCGCACGGATGCCCGATCGCTATGACTCACTCGTCGGCGAAGGCGGCAACCGGCTTTCCGGCGGCGAACGCCAACGGGTGGCGATCGCCCGCGCGATCATTCGCAATCCGGCGTTGTTGCTGCTGGATGAGGCAACATCAGCGCTCGACCCGGCAACCGATGCCGCCGTCAGCAGCACGCTCCACCGCCTCGCCCGTGGCCGGACGACGGTCTCCGTAACCCATCGTCTGGCCGGCGCGTCGACGGCTGATCAGATCTTCGTGCTCGATCGAGGCTGTCTCGTGGAACAAGGGACGCATATCGAGTTGCTTCGTCATGGCGGGCGCTATGCCTGGATGTGGCACCAGCAGAACGGTTCGCATCGCACGGCCGCTTTCGCCGGTGTCGCCGAGTCCGGTGCGACAGAACACGCTTGACGATGCACCGAGGGTTTGAAAGGGTGCAGTCGCACATTGCGCTGTGAACTCGTCGTTCTGACGCGGAGATGCGATGCCCGTCCGCAGGTTCGCCGGCCGGTTGCCCCTCGATCGCGTTTTCCATCTGAGCGAGCGCGGCACCACGCTCGGCACCGAGATCCGTGGCGGCAGTACCACCTTCGTGGTGATGGCGTACATCGTCTTCGTCAACCCCACGATCCTCTCAACTCTGACCCAGGGGCAGGGCCCTCCGTTCGCCGCGACGGTGACGATGACGGCGTTGACCGCCGGTGTGATGACCCTGCTCATGGGCATCTACACCAACTATCCCTTCGCGATGGCATCCGGTCTCGGGCTCAACGCCTTCGTCGCCTTCGACATGATCCTCGGCCGGGGCATTCCCTGGCAGGCGGCGATGGGCGTCGTCTTTATCGAGGGAACGCTGATCACGTTGCTCGTGCTCGCCGGCCTGCGGCGCGCGGTGATGGATGCGATCCCGCTCAGCCTGAAGCAGGCGATGAGCGTTGGCATCGGCCTCTTCATCCTCTTCATCGGTTTGGTCAATGCCGGCTTCGTCCAGGTGCCGGTCGAAAGCATCGCTATCGTCGACGGACGCGCTGCCGGCCAACCGTCGCCGCCGATCACGCTGGGCACCCTCATCGGCTGGCCGATCGCCGTCGCTTTGGTCGGGCTCTTCCTCACGATCCTGCTCGTCGCTCGCCGGGTGCGCGGCGCGCTGCTCGTCGGCATTCTCGGCGCGACCGCCGTCGCCGTCGTCGCCCACGCGATCACCGGCGCCGATATGTCGGCTGCGCCGGGTGTTCAGGGCGGCTTTCCGGATGAGCTGGCCCGCCCCTCGTTCGAAACGTTTGGACAGGGCCTCAACTTCGACATCTTCGTCGATGTCGCCGTCCTGACCGCGGTGCTGCTCATTTTCTCGATGATGCTGTCCGACTTCTTCGACTCAATGGGATCGGTGATCGGCGTCGGCAGTGAGGCCGGGTTTCTCGATCGTCAGGGCCGATTGCCGCGGATCGACCGCGTGCTGCTGGTCGACTCCGCCGCCGCCGCGTTTGGCGGCATTGCCTCGGCATCGTCGGTCACAACCTACGTTGAGAGTTCCGCCGGCGTCTCCGAAGGCGCGCGCACCGGTCTCGCTTCGATCGTCACCGGGCTGCTCTTCCTGGCCGCCATCCTCCTCGCTCCGGTTGCCGGCATCGTGCCCGCCGAAGCGACCGCGCCCGCGCTGATCGTCGTCGGTTTCTTGATGGCATCGGTGATCCGGGAGATCGACTTCCGCCGGTTCGACGTGGGCTTTCCCGCGCTCCTGACGATCACCGTGATGCCCTTCACGTTTTCGATCACCAATGGCATTGGCGCCGGTTTTGTCGTGCATACATTCGTCAGCATCGCCACCGGACGATGGCGTTCCCTCCACTGGTTGATGTATCTGATCTCGGCCGCGTTCATGCTGTACTTCAGCCTGGATTGGATTGAAGGATGGTTCGATCTCTGACCGGTCCAGACGAGCGCCGGCCGGCCCTGCCGCGCCGTGCGCGTATGTGATTGCATGGTTGACGGTATCGAACACTCGCGTAAGAGTGACAAAGCGATATCATGCGTCTGATCCGCCATCGGCGGTGGGCCGCGCCTGCGCGGCAGAGGAGGTCACCCCATGCGACACGTTCCCGCACGCGGGCGGCCGGTGATTGCGGCCGTGATCGCCGGCGCCCTGGCCGTGGCAGTCCTCGCGGTCGTCTCTCTCGCCGGTGGGCCAACCACCCTGCCGGTCGAGAGCCTGGCGCCACGTCCCGTTTCGGCACAGCAATCGCCGACATTTGCCGTCACCTGTGTCCCGGCCGTCGTGCCGGCAGGTTCCTCGACGACCTGCACCGCCTCGGTGACTATCCCGCCAACACCAACACCAACGCCCACCTCGACGCCTACCGCAACACCAACGCCCACCCCGACACCGACACCGACACCCACGCAATCACCAGACCCGTCGCCGGATCCAACTGGCACCCTCGGTGAATCGGGCGCCAGTGCGATGGATCGAAACGGCGCCGATGTCCAGAGCGACCTCTTCCGTTTCACCAGCGCCGCAGCGCCCGTGCAAGGCCTCGCGACCTTCATCAGTAGCGGTGCCGGCACCTTTAATCCGCAATCCTGCGTACTGAGCAATCCCGGCGATTCGGCGTCATGCTCGGTGACGTACACGCCTGCCGAGTCGGGAGACCAGACGATCACCGCCAGCTTCCGGGTTGATTCCATTCAGGGCAGCGCGAGCACCACGATCACGGCCCAGCCGCGGCCGACGCCCACGCCCACGCCGACCCCCAGCCCCACACCGACGCCGTCGCCGCAGATTCCGCCGTTGGTGACCGAACCCACGCCATCGCCGACGCCGACCCCAACGCCAACCCCGGTATCGACCACCGCACCGACCACGACGCCCGCGCCAACGGCAACCCCGGCGACCTCGCCGACGCCGGCGCCCACCGCCTCGCCGGGTGCCACGGCCACGCCATCGCCGGCTGCATCGCCGACGCCTGCACCGACGACGACACCGCAACCGACCGCGACGCCGGGGGCGCAGGCGATCGGCTTGAGCCGCCTGAACGCCGCCTATGTCAGCGGCGCGAACCCACTGATGGAAGGACAGACGACGCGGGTCACGTTCACCTACGAGATCCGCAATCTCACCAATGTGACGCTCGACTTTAACGGCACGGTGGTCTTCGACCTTGGCGATGGCGTCTCGGTCGTCTCGGCGATTCCTACCCGTGGAACGGCGATGGTCACCGGCCAGCGCCTCAGCTGGGACGGCTTCGTCCTCGGCCCTGGCGAGTCCGCCGCGATCACAGTGACGGCAGATGTCACGCCGCCGCCGGGCTCAGCCGGTAACGCCGTCGTCGTCGTCGAGGGTGTGCTCGCCACCGCGCGCACGCCCAGCGGCAGCATCGTCGAAGTGCGAGGCGGCGCCCTCACCAGTGACCTGATCAGCGGGCTCGCCAACGGCGGCCTCGTCGTCGCCCGCGCCGGCGCCGCACCAGTTGGCTCCGGCGCAGCCGCCCCCGGCGCAGCCGGCCCCGCTCCCGTCGCCCCAGGAGCAGCGGCCGCCGCCGCCGCTCGACCGGCAGGAACCGGCGGCCCCGGCGCCACCGTCGTTATCCTTCCCCGCACCGGCACCGGCCTGACCGCTGACTCTGGCCCGCAACGAGCAATACCGTATCTCGTCGCCCTTGCCGCGCTCACTGTGCTGGGAGCAGGAATATTTTGGAGGCGCGGACGGGAGGGCTGATCATCCGCGGATGTACCTAACCCCCCGGCCCCCTTCCCTCGCAGGGAAGGGGGTGCCTAATGCAACCGCGTGTGCCAGTATCGCGTCT
>JBFXAN010000157.1:0-14819 GCA_050184225.1 Dehalococcoidia bacterium
GGAAGCTCCCGGTAGGGCATCAGGTGGAACATCTCAAGCTTCACGGTCACGCATCCTTTCACTACGGCGACGTGCTGATCGCGTCGAATCCCAGCGGCCCGGCCGGCACCTTGACACCGGTTCAGCCGGCTGGTACCGTCCCGATCGAGGAATCGATTCATTCAGGGAATCGATATCACACCGCCGAGCAGGCGTCAACCACCGGTGGCAGAGCGGGAGCATCGTCGGTCCGGTTGCCACCTCGATTCGCCCAAACCGGGTATGCTCGTACGAAGGCGATTCAGCACCAGGGCGCCATGGCATCAGGTTTCCATCAACACTGGTGTCGTGGCGCCCTGGTGCTGAGCCACGCGGGAGAGACAACGATGGCGATGCCCGGAGGCGGCGGCCAGAATCCGCTTGCCGTGCTCGGCAACGAGCAGTACCGGTTGCTCTTCATCGGCAACGCCCTCAGCATGCTCGCCTTCGGGATGATGCAGGTCGTGCAGGGCGTCGTCGCCTTCGACCTCACCGGCCGGAACAGCGCCGTCGGCTTCGTCTTCCTGGGGCAGGGGATCTCGATGCTGATCCTCAGCCCGATCGGCGGCACGCTCTCCGACCGGATCTCGAAGAAGCGGTTGCTGACGGCGTCACAGTTCATCATCGGCGCGCTCTTCGGTGGGATCGCGGTGCTGATTGCGACGGGCTGGATCACGATCATCTTCCTGGCGGGCGCCACCCTCGTCCTCGGATGCATGTATTCGATCATGGGTCCCACCCGCCAAGCCTGGACCGGCGACCTGCTCGAAGGCCCTGATCTGGCCAAGGGCGTCGCCCTCCAGCAGCTGATGATGAACGCCACCCGCATCGTCGGCCCGCTGCTCGCGGGCGCCCTGATCGCCGCCGAGCCGATCGGCACCGCCGGCACGTACCTCACGATGGCCGTGCTCTTCGGCGGTGTCGTCATCTTCCTGGCGATGATGGAACCGACCCCGCCGCGGCCGCGGGCGCACCGCACGTCGGTCCGGACCGACATCACCGAAGGCTTCCGCTACATCGCCCGTTCGCCGGACGTGCGGCTGCTCGCGCTGGTCTTCGTCGCCGTCGTGCTCAGCGGTTTTTCCTATCAGACGATCATGCCGGGCTACATCGAGAACGCGCTCGGCCGTCCGGCGAGCCAGCTCGGCCTGCTCTTCGGTGCGGCAGCGATCGGCGGCATCGTCGTCACGCTGGGGCTGGCCTCCCGACGGATGCACAATCCGGGGGCTGTCATGCTTGTCTTCGGTGGGGCGCTGGCGGTGTCGCTGATGCTGCTCGCGCTCGCACCGGGCTTCGCGGCCGCGCTCGTCGTCGCCGTGCTGGTCGGCGCCTCGTCGAGCGGCTTCCAGATGCTGAACAACGTCAACCTGATGGAGCGCACCGACCGCGCCTACTTCGGCCGCGTGATGGCCGTGACGATGATGGCCTTCGGCGCAAACTCGATCGTCGCCTATCCGGTCGGCCTGCTCGCCGACCAGATCGGCGAACGCCTCACGCTGGCCGGCCTCGCCTGCGTGTGCTTGGCCGCCGTCACCGCCGGCGCCATCGCCCTGCGCGCCGTCCCAACCAAAACCACGCCGGTTGCCGTCCCCAGCGAGACCAGCGTCCCGTCACGATAGTTTGAACCGCAGAGACGCAGAGGGCGCAGAGGGGCGCGAAGAGATTTTATGAGTGACGTTCCGTCCATCGAAGGATCTCGAACTCAAGCAGCCTCCGAGATCCTTCACTGTCGCTCACGATGACAGGAAGGCATCCTAATACTGCATCCGGCCGCGGCGGGCCAGCCAGTCGAACGTCTGCTCTTTGCGCCGCGCGCTCGGGTCGACGATCACGTTGAGCAACGCCGCCCTGCCGCTGGCGAAGGCGCGAAGGAGCGCCGGTTGCAGCTCGTCCGGCTGCTCGACGTACTCGGCGTAACCGCCGAACGCCTCCATCATCCGGTCGTAGCGGACGACGGGAGAGTCTCCGTCCGTCGCCGCCTCGCCGGTCAACAGCCGCTGCCGGCCGCCGCCGATCGAGCCGTTGTTCGCGATCAGGAAGACGACCGGCAGATTGTGCCGCAGCGCCGTCTCGATCTCCATGCCGTTCCAGCCGAAGGCGAAGTCACCGTTCAGCGAGAGCACCTGCTGATCCGGCCGGGCGATCTGAGCACCGAGCGCATACGGCACGGCCACGCCCATGCAGCCGCTGGTGCCGGCATCGAGGCGATGACCGGGCAGAAAATTGGGCAGCATCACCCGCGACACGGCCATCGTGTTCTCGCCGTCGATCGCGACCGTTGCATCCGGGTCGAGCACCTCGCGGATCTCGCGGTACATGCGGTACATATTCATCGGCGTCGCGTCCGAGTGGACCATCTCCCGGATCGCGTCGTCGTTCTTCTGTCGCTCGGCTTGCAACGCATCGAGCCAGGGAGACTCCAGGCGACGGCGGCTGCCCGTGCCGGCTTCGTCGACCAGTTGCTGCAGCACGACCTTGGCGTCGCCGATGATGCCGACGGTGGCCGGCACGCCGTTGCCGATCTCCTCCGGCGCGATGTCGACCTGGACGACCTTGACCTCGGGGGCAAAGCGGGGCGGCTCCCCGAAGTGAAAGATCCAGTTGAAGCGGGCGCCGACGAGCACGACGAGGTCGGCGTTGCGTAGCGCGTACGATCGTGCGCCGGCCATATTCAGGGGATGGTCGTCGGCGATGACGCCCTTACCCATCGGCGACGGAATGAAGGGCACGTGCAGCCGGTCCACCAGTTGACGGGCTTCGGTTGCACCGTCGGCCCAGGCAACCCCTTTGCCGAACAGGAACAACGGCCGCTCCGCCCGGTCGATCTCCTCCATGGCCTTGCGGATGAGCGGCGGCTCACCCGCCGGACGGGCAGGCGGCGGCACGGGAGGAAGGAAGGTCAACTCGTCTGTCTCGACGCTCGCGGTGATGACGTCCGAGGGCAGGTCGAGATAGACGGGACCAGGCCGTCCACTGAGGGCGGTGCGGACGGCGGCGTTGATTGCGTAGGGAATGCGCCGCGGGTCGTCCACGGAGGTAGATAGCTTGCAGAACGGCGCGGCGGCCGCCACCTGTGGCGTCTCCTGAAAGTCGCCCCGACCGCGACGGCGCAATTCGCCGTTGCCACCGATCAGCAGCATGGGCCAGCAGTTGGCCCACGCGGTATCCAGGGCGGTGACGGCGTTGGTCATCGCCGGACCCGAGGCGACGACGGCCACACCGATGCGGCGCGTTGTGTACGACCACGCCTGCGCTGCCATCGCCGTCGCCTGCTCGTGGCGGAAGGTGTAGATCTGCATCTCCTGCTGCCGGCATGCCGGGTAGATCGTGCCCATCGGGTCGCCGGGCAGGTTGAAGATCGTGTCCACGCCTTCGTTCTTCAGCGCCTGCGCCACGATGGCGCCACCGCTCATCTGTCCCATTTCCGCACTCCTGTTTCGTCATGCTGCCGCGGGGAACGTTCAGCGGTCGGGTTGCGAAAGCCTAACAAACGGCCTTGGCATCGTCAACAAATGTGCGACGCCCGCCCAGCTCTGACTGTTGACGTCATGTCACCCTGCACATCTCACGGACTTCAACGCCTCCGTACCGAGCGTGATTGTGATGCGCCGAACCTGTAGTCCTGCCGGCGCCTTCCTGGGCCGACGGAACCTCAGGAGCGCGGATCGATGTACGCACCCTGGTGACGCTTTATCGCACATGTCGCTTGACACATGTTAGGCGATCACTATACTGACCAGACAGCGTGATTGGAGGGTATGTCCGTTTGGTCGTACGACGGCGCATGAACAGACCCGACGACCGGCGATCCGTTATCGATCTTCCCACCCATCAACCGGCGAGACCGATACTCGACGGTCACGCGATCACTCTCTGCTCAAGGACGTAGATTCCGGCGACGAGTGCGGAGGAGGGTACTCACTTGGCCCCAACACCAGAATGGTCGTGACGCGGGTCAGGCAGCAGCATGTCGTGGTGTCGCGCGCTCGGTTGGCCGACTCCGGCGCGGCGACCCACACCGAGGGGGAGGCACGACATCGTGGCAGCGAACTATCACGCGGATACTTTCATGACACGATTGAGCCGAAGGCGCCTGATGCGCGGCGCCGGGATGACCGCCGCCGGCATGGCGTTCCTCGCCGCCTGTGGCGGTGATGGGGAGAGCACAGACGAACCGTCATCGGGCGCTGCCACAACCAGCGCCGGCACACAGGCAGCGGCGGCGGCGACCGAGGGGAAGCCGGGCGGGACGATCCGCTGGGTCATGATCCCGGTCGACCCGACGAGTTTCGATCCCTATGCCGATTTCAACTATCAGTCACACCTGTCCTCGCTGTTCTACTACAGCCGCCTCTACCGATTTCGCACACAGGCCGGCAATCCCAACTCCTTCTGGGAATACGAGGTCGAGCCGGATGCGGCCCTATCGCTTCCTGAGATCAGCGATGACGGCCAGACCTATGTAATCAAATTGCGGCCCGACGTGAAGTGGCACAACCTGGCGCCGATGGACGGCCGGCAGGTAACGGCAGAGGACATCAAGTTCGACATGGAGTTCTTCATGCAGAACGCCCAGTCGAGCGACGTCTTCACCGGCGTGATCGACAAGGTCGAGGCGCCCGACCCCACCACCGTGTCAATCAAGCTGAAGTTTCCCTATGTCGCGCTCTCCAACCTGCTGGCCGCGCCGCACTACTTCTTTATCCTGCCGCCGGAGATCCTGCAGCGCGACGGGAACGTCAAGAACACTCACGTCGGTTCCGGCCCCTTCCTGTTCGACACCTACGAGCCGGGCGTGCGCCTGGTCTACAAGAAGAACCCGGAGTACTACGGCACGCCGTATCCGTATGTGGACGTCGCCGAGGGCTTCATCGTCAACGACCCACGCCGGACGCTATCCCTCTTCCAGTCCGACCAGATCGGATTCATGAGCCCGACGCAGGAGGATCTGCCAACGCTCAAACAATCGAAGCCCGACGCGAGCATCCTTGAGTATCTGCCGAACGCGCACACCTTCTTCTTCTACTTTGGTGACTCGATTCCAGCCAACAAGCCGCCCTTCAATGACGTGCGGGTGCGTCAGGCTTTGTCTTTGGTGGTCGATCGGGATGGTTTCGCCGACCTGTTCTACGAGGGCAAGGGCGTCTGGAACAACGTGATCAGCCCCGGCATGAGCAAGTGGTACCTCGACCCGACGAGCGACGAGATGGGCGCCGCCGCCCAGTGGTTTGAATACGACGCCAAGAAGGCCAAGCAACTGCTGTCGGCGGCCGGGTACAGCGACGATTTCGAGATCGAGTTCCATTACTCACCGGGGTACGGCAGAACGTTCGCCAGCCGGGCGGAGGGGATCCTGGCCCTGTTGAAGGAAGGCGGGTTCAACGTCAAGCCGGTAGCCGAGGAGTACGGCAACTACATCGCGAACACGTTCGCCGGCAAGTTCAGCGGGACGGCGATGGGACCGCAGACCGACCTGACCGAACCGGACCTGCTCTTTTTCCGCATGTTCAGTCCGGACAATCAGTTGAACAACTCGCGCGTCAACGACCCGAAGATGACGGAGATGCTCAACGCGCAGCGCCGCGAGTTTGATGAGGACAAGCGCAAGCAGATCGTCTATGACATCCAGCGCTACAACGCCGAGATGATGTACTACGTACCGGGTGTCCAGGGCTATTCCTTCGCGGCTGTGCAGCCGTCAGTCAAAGACTACCGGCCGACGGTTGCCTACGGCTTCGCCGACACGATCACCTGGTTATGGAATGACTCGTAACACGACTGTTGGCGTGCCGGCCCAACGAGCATCGCAACCAACTGAGAGGGCGTTTGAGCATGAAGTGCAACGGTTACCCTGTCATCCTGAGCGACAGCGAAGGATCTCGGTGGTGAGACAGCGTCCGAGATCCTTCGCTCCGCTCAGGATGACAGGGTAACCACCATCGCGCCCTAACAAACGCGCTTTTCGAATCGTCGGGTAAGGTGATCGATGCGCACCTACTTCATCCGCCGCCTGCTGTTGATGATTCCGACGCTGCTCGGCGTCAGCATCCTTGTCTTCTCGATGGTGCGCTTCCTGCCGGGCGACGTCATCGACCAGATGATGGCGGAATACCGCATCAGCGTTGAGTCAGAGCAGGAGCTTCGGGCCAAGCTGGGGCTGGACCGGCCGTTACCGGTGCAATACGTCAGCTGGATGGGCGACGTGTTGCAGGGCGACCTGGGTGCTTCACTGCGCAGCGATCGGGGCGTCCTCTGGGAACTGCGGCAGCGGCTGCCGGCCACGCTCCAATTGGGCATGATGGCGATCCTGTTTTCGCTGACGATCGCCCTGCCGATCGGCGTCATTTCGGCGCTGAAGCAGGACACCTGGATCGACTATGCCGCCCGCAGCTTTTCGATCTTCGCCCTCTCGGCGCCTAGCTTCTGGCTCGGCATTCTCGTGATCACGTTCCCGGCGATCTGGTGGCAGTGGTCGCCGCCGGTGGGCTATCGGTCACTATGGGACGATCCGGTCAAGAACCTGCAAATGATGATCCTGCCGGCAGCGATCTTGGGGCTGGTCACCAACGGCACGGTGATGCGGCTGACGCGCGCCCAGATGCTGGAGGTCATGCGCCAGGATTATATCCGCACGGCCTGGGCGAAGGGCCTGCGCGGCCGATCGGTGGTGATCCGGCACGCGATGAAGAACGCGTTTATTCCGGTGGTCACAGTGATCGGCCTGCAAATCCCGATCCTGGTCGGCGGCTCGGTCGTGATGGAGACGATCTTCAGCATCCCCGGCACCGGCACCTATCTGATCCAGGCCATCCAGAATCGCGACTACCCAGTAATCCAGGGAGTCAACCTTCTCGTCGCGACCGTGGTGATCTTCAGTAATCTGCTGGTCGATATGAGCTACGGCTTCCTCGATCCACGAGTGAAGTATCGCTAAGCGTGAGGTGCCGGCTATGGTGGTCGGGAGCAACGTCGAGACCGGCCTGATCGTGGAAGTGTCACCGGAACGAGGCCGGCTGGCGGCGGCGCGCGCGGCACTCTGGCGGTTTGTCCGCCGCAAGCCGCTGGGTGCGGTCGGTGGAGCGATCATCCTCGCATTCATCGTCGTGGCGGTCTTCGCCGACCTGATCGCGCCCTATCCGTACGACCAGATTCACCGCGGTGACCGTCTCCAGGGCCCTTCAACCGAATACTGGTTTGGCACCGACAATCTCGGCCGCGACCTCTTCAGCCGGATCGTCTACGGCGCCCGCATCTCGCTGTTCGTCGGCGGTGGCGCCACCCTGATCTCGATCGGATTGGGCACGATGCTGGGGGTGATGAGCGGCTATCTGGGTGGGAAACTGGACATCTTCCTCCAACGTCTCGTCGACATCTGGATCTCGTTTCCCGGCCTGATCCTGATCATCAGCTTCCTCGCGATCGTCGGCCCCGGACTGACCTCCGTGATCGTCGTGCTCGGCATCATCGGCGCGTCGCGGGTGATCCGCGTCACCCGCGGCGCCACGATCGGCATCCGGCAGAACACCTACATCGAAGGCGGGCGCGTCGTCGGCGCGCACGACCTCCGGATCATGGCCCGGTATATCCTCCCCAATATCTTCGCGGTGATCATGGTGCTGGCGACAGTCGAGCTAGGCGGCTTCATCCTGGCCGAGGCAACGATCAGCTTCCTCGGCTACGGCGTGCCGCCGCCGACGCCGACGTGGGGCCAGATGCTCAGCGGCTCCGGCGCGCAGTATATGTTGCAACAGCCGGGGATGGCCTTCTGGCCGGGCTTCGCCCTTGCGATCGTGGTGTTCGGCTTCAACATGCTCGGCGACGCGCTCCGCGACGTACTCGACCCGCGGCTGCGCGGCGGCCGGTAGACGGGGATGAACCGCAGAGACGTTCTTGAACCACGGAGACACAGAGGCGCAGAGGGAAGATGTTGTCATGCTGAGGAGCACAACGACGAAGCATCTCGGGGCGTGACAGACTCACGGCGAGATTCTTCGCTTCGCTCAGAATGACAAAATTGAACCTTTGCGAACTCCGCGTCCTCCGCGTCTCTGCGGTTTATCGACGGTTAGCGCGGCTCGATGTTGCGCCTTGGCAGCCGAGCCGCACAATCGATAGCACAGACTACGCCGGAGGAAGAGATGACGAAACCTCTCGACGGCATTCGAGTGCTCGACTTCACCTGGGCACAGCAGGGACCGTATGCGACGGTACTGCTCTCCGATATGGGTGCGGAGATCATCAAGATCGAGAACCGCGAGGGTGAGCGCGGGCGATGGAATGCGCGGGGCATGCCGCAGCCGGTTCCGTATTTTGTCGCCCACGATCGAGGCAAACACAGCGTGACGCTGGATGTGCGGCAGCCGGACGGCCGCGCGATCGTGATGCGCTTCGTCGAGCGGGTGGATGTGGTCGTGAGCAACATGCGCCCCGGCGTGATGGAGAAGTTGGGACTCGGCTACGATGACCTGCGTGCGGTCAATCCCCGGATCATCTATGCCTGCGCCTCGGCGTTCGGGCCGCTGGGCGAGCAGGCAACCCGGCCGGGACTGGACATTGTCGGGCAGGCGATGGGCGGCATCATGTCGGTAACGGGACCAGAGGGAGCGCCGCCGATGCCGGCCGGCGCCGCGATCGGCGACCAGGTCGGCGCCATCTTTCTCTGCACCGGTATCCTCGCCGCACTGGTCAAGCGCGAGCGCACGGGGGAGGGCGAGCAGGTCGATGTCTCGCTGTACGGCTCGCAGATCGCGCTGCAATCGTGGGAGTTGGACACCGTCTCGATGCTCGGTCAACCGTCGCCGCGCGCCGGTCAGGGGCACCCATTGATCACGCCGCGGGGCGTGTGGCGTTCATTCCAGACCGCCGACGGCTGGCTGGTGGTGGGCGGAATGGATGCCCGCCGATACGTGCGCCTCTGCACGCTGATGGGGCTGGATCATCTTGCCGCGCTCTCTGAGGATGACCGCCGTGCCGCCGGCATCGCCGGCATCTTGGCCGAGATCGAGACCCGATTCCGCGAGGAATCGACCGGCTATTGGATGGAGCGGTTCGTCGAAGAGGACATCATCGGCGCTCCGGTCCAGACCTACGAGGATGTCCTGAACGACCCGCAGGCATGGGTGAACGGCTACCTGATCGAGCTGCCCCATCCCGTCTACGACACGGTCAAGGTGGCGGGCGCCCCGATCCAGTTTGGCCGCCGGCCGACGGTGCCACAGGGACCAGCGCCCGAGCTCGGACAGCATACCGAACAGTACCTGCTGGAGCTCGGGTACAGTTGGGACGAGATTGCCCGGTTCCGCGATGGTTGTGTCATCTGATCGCACCGGCGTCGAGGAGGAGAGCAATGGGTCCACTGGACGGCATCCGCGTCGTCGATTTCACCCGCTACCAGCAAGGGCCGTGGGGCACGACGATGCTGGCCGATATGGGCGCCGAGGTGATCAAGATCGAGAACCGGGTCGGCGGCGACCTTGGCCGCGCGCTCGGGCGCCAGCCGGACGGCTTCTGCGCCTACTTCGAAGCGCACAATCGCGGTAAAAAGAGCGTCGGCCTCGACCTGAAGCGACCCGAGGCGAGGGAGATCGTCGGGAAGCTGGTCGAGCAGTCGGATGTCCTCGTTCACAACTTCCGGCCCGGTGTGATGGATCGGCTCGGCTTCGGCTACGAGGCAATGAAGCAGATCAACCCGCTGATTATCTACGCGAGCGGTTCGGGATTCGGCCCGCGCGGCCCGATCGCCGAGCGGCCCAGCTTCGACATCATCGGCCAGGGATTGGGCGGCATCATGGTCACCCAGGGCGGCGGACCCGGCTGCGACCCGGTGACGGTGACGCCCGGCGTCTCCGACCAGGTCGGCGGCATGATGCTCGCCTTCGGCATCACCAGCGCGATCATCGCCCGCGACCGGCTCGGCGTCGGCCAGCAGGTCGACACGTCGCTCTACGGATCGCAGATCAGCCTCCAGGCGATGAACATCACCCGCGCGCTGCGGATGGGCGCGCACGGGAGCGGCTTCACGAACCCAACCTTCACCGCCTATCCCTGCGCGGACACCAAGTGGCTGACGATCGGCGTGCTCGATCCCGATGTCTACGTGCGCCTTTGCCAGGCGCTTGACCGGCTCGATCTGACGCACGATCAGCGGTTTGCGGAACCGTTCGCACGGTACGCCAATGCCGCCGCGCTGGCGATGGAGATCGGCGCGGGATTCCGTTCGAACACCCGCGACTACTGGCTCGAACGGCTGATCGCGCACGACGTGCCGTGCGGTCCAGTCCAGGATCATATCGACGTCGGCGCCGACCCGCAGGCGGAGGCGAACGGCTACATCACGACGGTCGAGCACCCGACGCTGGGCGAGCTTCGCGTCGTCGGCGTTCCCGCCGACCTGTCGGCAACGCCGGGGTCGGTCGGTATCGCCCCTGAGCTGGGCGAACATACGGACGAGGTCCTCTCGATGCTCGGCTACGACAGCGGGCAGATCGACTCGCTCCGCGGTGCTGGCGTCGTCTAGGAGCGAGTTTGAAGTTGCGGCATCGACTCCTCTGTCATCCTGAGCGCCAGCGAAGGATCTCGGACGCTAACACATCTCCGAGATCCTTCGCTGGCGCTCAGGATGACAGAGATGCCTTGCGCAGGATGCCCGCGCTCCCAGGGCGGCCACGTCACTATGACTGAACACTGTGTATACTGAGCGCGATTTTGCGAACGTCGCATCGCAACACGCACGAAGGAGGAGATCATGCCGACGCAGGCACGAGTTGTCGTTCTTCCCGAGGAGCAGGCGCCGCTGCGCATTGAGGAGATCAAGCTGCCCGACCCCGGTCCCTATCAGGTGGTGGTCAAGCAGTTCGCCAGCGGCGTCTGTCACTCCCAGTTGCACCAGATGCACCGGCCGCGCACCTTCAACGTCGTTCTCGGCCACGAATCGACCGGCGTCGTCCTGGCGAAGGGGTCGAAGGTCAACCACGTCAAGGAGGGCGACCGGGTGATGGTCACCTGGGTCGCGCGGGACCGCGAGCACGCCGATCGAGCGCCGGAGCCGGCCGTGCTCGATCTGCCCAACGGCTCGACCGCACGCTCGCAGAACGTGTTCACCTGGGCAGACAACACGATCGCCGACGAGCAGTACGTGGTGAAGATGCCGGAGGATGTACCGACCGACGTGACGGCGATCATCGGCTGCGCGGTGATGACCGGGGCCGGCGCTGTCTATCACACGGCCGGCGTCAAAGAGAAGCAGAGCGTCGCTATCTTCGGCGTGGGCGGTGTCGGCCTCTCGGCGATCGCCGCCGCCGCCGTCGTCGGCGCCGACCCGATCATCGCCGTCGACCTCTCCGACGACAAGCTGGAGTTCGCCAAGAAGTTCGGCGCGACGATCGGCGTCAACGCCTCCGAGGTCGATCCGGTGCAGCGGGTGAAGGAACTGACGAACGGCGGCGCCGACTTCGCCTTCGACTGCATCGGCGTCAAGGTGACGATGGAGCAGATCATGCCGGCCGTCCGTTCCGGCGCCGTCGGCGGTGAGTCCGGCGGCACGGCGGTGCTTGTCGGCGTGCCGATGACGACGGCCGAGCTGAACATGGTCGACATGCTGATCGGCGAGAAGACCTACAAGGGATCGATCGGCGGCTCCTGCAAGCCGGACCGCGACTTCCCCATGTTCATCCGCTGGTTCAAGGAAGGTCAGCTGGACCTGAACGCGCTCGTCACAACGCGCTACCCGCTCGACCAGATCAACGAGGCGACCACGGCACTGCAAGAGGGAAAGATCGCCGGACGCAGCATTCTGGAGCTGTAGTGCCACCTACCCGGGAGCGCGGGCACCCTGCCCGCATGGTGCTCGATGCCGTTGCGGGCAGGATGCCCGCGCTCCCAGCGCTACGCCTGACGTGTGAAGGAGTGGACTATTGATGGATGCCAAAGCAACTGCCGCCGTTCAAGCGCTCCTCGACGAGCTTGTGGCCGACGGCACAGAACTCGGTCTGCAGGCCGTCGTCTACCGCAACGGCGAGGTCGTGATCGACGCCGCCGCCGGCATCGCCGACCGCGAAAGCGGACGCCCGGTGGACGGCGACACGCTCTTCACCGTCTTCTCGGTTTCAAAGGGCGTCACCGCCACTTGCATCCACCTGCTGGCGGAGCGCGGCCGGCTGAGCTACGACGATCCGATCGCCCGCTACTGGCCGGCGTTCGCCGCCGAGGGTAAGGGCCAGGTGACGATCCGCGATGCTCTGACCCACCGCGCCGGTCTGCCGCACCTGCCGGAGGGAATCACGCCTGAGGGCCTGTGTGATTGGGAGGGCGTTTGCGACGGCATCGCCGCGCTGTCGCCCCTGTGGGAGCCGGGAACCGAGACGGGATACCACGCCTACAGCTTCGGCTGGATCCTGGGCGAGGTGCTGCGCCGGATCGATGGCCGGCCGATCGCGACCTTCGTCCAAGAGGAGATCTGCGCGCCGATCAACGCGCCCGACATCTACTTCGGCATCCCCGATGCTGTGGAGTCGCGGGTCGCGACGCTGGAGAATGCGCCTCGACCGGAGGGGATGCCGCTCCCTCCGCCGGACGCGCTGATTTTGCGGGCGATCCCGCCGGAGGTAGGCACCACCGGCCAGGTCTTCAACCGCGCCGATGTGCGGCGTGCGGCGATCCCCGCCGCCGGCGGCATCATGAGCGCCCGCTCGCTCGCCCGGCACTACGCGGCTCTGATCGGTGAGGTCGATGGCGTCCGCCTGCTGCCCGCCGAGCGGATTGCCGCGGCGACGGCGTTGCAGACCGATGCGACGGACGTGGTGATCGGCGTGCCCACGCGCAAGGGGCTGGGCTACTTCCTCGGCGGCCCGCGTTCGCCGATGAGCGAGCGGATCAGCGCCTTCGGACACCCCGGCGCCGGCGGTTCGATCGGCTTCGCTGACCCGGAGTACGGGCTTGCGGTCGGCTTCACCAAGAACATGCTCCGCGCCGCGCTGGACCCAACTCAGGCGTCGGCCTACCGCGTCGGTCAGAAGATCCGCGAGGCGCTGGGCATCCCATCCGCCGAGGAAGTCGCCTCCCACTGATCGCCGGTGGCGGCGTTTCGACCCGCAACACCCGGCCGGCGGCGGGAGCGATACTGCCCGCCGCACGAGAGGATCGCGTGATGATCGTACGCACCCGTCGCCAGTACTCGGTCGTGGTCGAGAAGAACCTGCCGATGCGCACGCGCGACGGCGTCACGCTCTTCGCCGACGTCTGCCGCCCGGACGCACCCGGCCGCTTTCCCGTGCTCGTCGCCCGCGGACCCTATGGCAAGGAGGGCCGCACCGATCCGAACGGCTCGACCCACTTCTACGCCCGCTACGGCTACATCAGCGTGATCCAGGACTGCCGCGGCCGCTTCACCTCGGAGGGTGAATACGACCCGATCTTCCAAGAGGTGGCCGACGGTTATGACTGCGTCGAGTGGGCGGCGCGTCTGCCCTGGTCGAACGGCCGCGTCGGCACCACCGGCCAGTCCTATCTCGGCCTCACCCAGTACGCGATCGCCTGCAATGACCCGCTGCCGCCCTCGCTCCAGGCGATGGCGCCGGTTTCCGCTTCCTCGGACTATCACGCCAGCTGGATCTATCACACCGGCGGCGCGGCGATCTGGGGCTGGATGGTGCCCTACGCCATCCTCAAGGGTCGCAACACGCTCGAACGCATGGGCCGGACGGACCTGCTCCAACGGATGGACGAGTACGTCGAGCCGGGCACCAACTTCGCCCAGCCGCTGCGCCCGGAGTGGTATCGACATCAGCCGATCAGCGACTGGATCGAGATCTTGAAGGAAGCCGCCCCCTACTTCGCCGATCATCTCACCGAGGTAGACGGCGGCGAATACTGGGAACGCGCCAACGTCAATCGCCACGCCGAGAGCGTCACCGTGCCGATGTTGCACATCAGCTCGTGGTACGACATCTTCGCCGAGGGCGCGCCGAACGCCTATCGCAGCGTCCGCGATCGAAGCCGCTCGCTCCAGGCCCGCGCCACGCAGCGGCTGATCATGGGACCGTGGGCACACCTGCTGCCGTATGATGTGCCCAACTCGCGCGGCACCGGCGAGATCGACTTCGGCGACGCCGCCCTGATCGACCTCCGCGCCACACTCCTAAACTGGTTCGACTACTGGCTGAAGGATATCGACACCGGCATCATGGACGGTCCGCCCGTCACCGTCTTTACGATGGGAGAGAACCGTTGGCAGCACCTGGCGGACTGGCCGCCGCCCAACGCCACCGACACGCGCTGGTACTTCCACAGCCGGGGAAATGCCAATACTGTCCACGGCGATGGATCGCTCTCGACCGTGCCGCCGAACGGCGAACCGGCGGACCGCTATACCTACGACCCCAACGACCCGGTGCCGGCGCTGGGAGGCGCCAATCTCACGTTACCGCTGGGCGTGATCGACCAGCGGCCCATCGAGGAGCGCCGGGACGTGCTCGTCTTCACCTCTGACCCACTCACGACGGCGCTGGAAGTGACCGGACCGGTGCGCGTGACGCTCTGGGCGGCATCCTCCGCGCCGGACACCGACTTCACGGCGAAGCTCGTCGACGTGCATCCGGACGGCTACGCCCAGAACCTGCTCGACGGCATCATCCGCGCCCGCTATCGCGACTCGGCCACCCGGCCCACGCTGCTCGAACCAAACGCGATCGAGCGCTACACGATCGACCTATGGGCGACGAGCAATGTCTTCCTCCCCGGCCATCGCATCCGCGTCGAGATCAGCTCGAGCAACTTCCCCCGCTTCGAACGCAACCCGAACACCG
>JBFXAN010000158.1:0-14789 GCA_050184225.1 Dehalococcoidia bacterium
TCTATGTAGAGCATGTTTGAGCTAATGATATCGGTGTCTTTTGTCATCCTGAGCGAAGCGAAGGATCTGGGACGTTACTTCATCTTCGAGATCCTTCGCTTCGCTCAGGATGACATATTAACCATTGCCTTTCCCATTCACCCTTAGAATAGGCCAACGACGCGGCCGCGCTCGTCGATGTCGACGTGGACGGCGGCGGGCTCGCTCGGCAAGCCGGGCATGGTGCGGACTTCGCCGAGATAGACGACGAGGAAGCCGGCGCCGGCGGACGGCTTGACTTCGCGCACGGGGACGCGGAAGCCACGCGGGCGGCCGCGGTCGGCCTGGTTGGCGGAGAGGGAGAGGTGGGTCTTGGCCATGCAGACGGGCAGGTCGCCGAGGCCCCAGCGGGTGTAGCGGTCGATCTGGCGCGACGCTTCAGGCGAGAAGTCGACGCCGTCGCCGCCGTACATCGACGTGACGATGGCTTCGATCTTCTCCTTGATCGGCGCGTCGAGTGGATAGACGAACTCGAAGTTGCTGCCGGCGTTGGCCGCGTCCGCCACGGCGTGCGCCAGCGCCGCACCACCGGCGCCGCCGTGCTCCCAGACTTCGCTGATCTCGCAGGCGCGCGCGCCGGCGGCGACGGCCCGCTCGCGGATGAAGTCCAGCTCGCTCTCGGCGTCGGTACCGAATCGGTTCAGGGCGACGACGGCGGGAATGCCGACCTGGCGGGTAACGTTCTCGATGTGCTTTTCCAGGTTGCCGATGCCGGCCTCGACGGCGCCGAGGTCTTCTTTGAGCATATCCTCGGGCAAGGGGCGGCCGGCGACGATGCGGAACCGGCCGCTGTGCATCTTCAGCGCCCGCACGGTGCAGACGATCACGGCGGCGTCGACGCGCAGGCCGGAGTGGCGGCACTTGATATCGACCATCTTCTCGAAGCCGAGGTCGGAGCCAAATCCGGCCTCAGTGACGACGAAGGGAGCGAGCTTCAGGCCGATCTGGTCGGCGAGGACGCTGCTGTTGCCGTGGGCGATGTTGCCGAAGGGGCCGGTGTGAACAAAGACCGGATCGCCTTCGAGCGTCTGGAGCAGGTTGGGTTTGATCGCATCCTTGAGCAGCACGGTCATGGCGCCGGCCGCGCCGAGGTCTTCGGCGGTAATCGGGCGGCGGCGCTCGTTCATGGCGACGATGATCCGGCCAAGCCGGCGGCGGAGGTCGAGCGGGTCGACGGCGAGGCCGAGAACCGCCATCACCTCCGATGCGACAGCGATGTCGAAACCCGCCTCACGCGGGACGCCATTCTCCTTGCCGCCCAGACCGACGATCACCTTGCGCAGCGCCCGGTCGGAGATATCGACGACCCGCGGCCAGGTGATCGTGAATGGGTCGATGCCCAGCTCGTTACCGTGGTTGAGATGATTGTCGATCAGGGCAGCGAGCAGGTTGTGGGCCATGCTGACGGCGTGGGTATCGCCGGTGAGATGAAGGTTGAAGTCCTCCATTGGCACGACCTGGGAGTAGCCGCCCCCGGCAGCGCCGCCCTTGATGCCGAAGGTGGGACCCATCGAGGGCTGGCGGATCGTTGCGATTGTGCGCTGACCGATGCGGTTGAGCGCCTGGGCGAGGCCGACGGTGGTCAGGGTCTTGCCTTCACCGAGGGGAGTCGGCGTGACGCCGGTGACGCAGATGTATTTGCCGGTGGGAGCGTCGCGCAGCCGATGGAGCACGTCGAGCGAGACCTTCGCTTTGTATTTACCGAAGAGCTCAACCTCGTCGTCGGTCAGACCCAAGCCGGCAGCGATCTCGCTGATCGGCTGCAAGGTGGCGTCCTGTGCGATCTCCAGATCGGACTTCATCATCGCCCTCCGTAGCGTCTGCATCCGAACGCATCGTACGCGCGGGTGCCCGCACGCGGAAGCCGGTGAGGGTTGGCCCCGTGCGGTGGGGATACAAAACGGGACGGACTCGGCTGCTACGAGTGAGCGAGGAGAGACTGGACGCACGCGAGCATCAGGTCGATGTCGAAGGGTTTTGAGACGAACAGGTCGGCGTTCGGATTGCGGTCGCCGGCGACCGATACCGCGCTCATGGCGATAATGGCACGAACGGGCACCTGTTCCTCGCGGAGGCCATTGATTAGCGCATAGCCGTCGACGACGGGCATCATCAGATCGGTCAGCACGACATCAGGCGGCGCTTGCTTGGCGAGGTCAAGCGCCTCTTGTCCGTTGCCCGCCGTGGAGACGCGAAATCCTTCATACTCAAGCACGAAGGCGAGAAAGTCACGAATCGACGGCTCATCGTCGACGATGAGGATGCTGGGCGGATTTCGCTCAATGGCAGTCCTGGCCGGGGCACGGCTAGGCATCGGGTCACCTACAAACGGAATCGGTTCGTGATGTCAGCATATCGGGGGATGATGCCGTGGGTCATGCCCATTTGGAGTATCGATGCATCGATACTGGATAAGGCGTCCGGTGACACATTGATCGGCGCCGCGCGGTTGGGCAACTACCCCTGTTGGTTGAGCATGATGGCCGGTTCAGATTCAACACGATCGGATGTGACCGCGGGCGAACTTTCCCGCTTGACCGATTCCTGGTTGCCAAGCGGGGTCCAGACACGGCATCATCAGGGTGTGCCGCGCGGTGAGCACTCAATACCACCCACCCCGCCACCGGAGATCACCAAACGGCACAACGCCACCGCCCGCTGGCTCAGCTGAGCCAGCGGGCGGTGGTTCTTTCTTGACCACCGGCGGGCGCACGCGAGCGGCCACTGGTTGGCCGGACGATGCGGACACCGGCTCCGGCGAGATGCTCGCCTGATGCCGGCACGCCACGGCCGACCGCTTATCGGGCAACGCCCGCCGCAGGAAACCCGGATCGTTGCTGCTCGTGCCTGGTCGGCGCGGTCAACACATCGATGGCCAATGACTCCAGACCGCGAAGCTGATCGTCGCGAATGGGGACATGCAAGATGAAGCGGGCCACGTCGTGCAAATCCGCCTCGTCGTCCCCCCACCAGGGGAGCACGCCGGCGATCGGCAGTTCCGGACGCAATGCGTGGATTCGCCGGATCAAGCCGAAGGTGCGAGAGCCGCGATCGGCTTCGACGATTGCCAGCGATGCAACGGCGAGGTCGTCGGTCACGCCGCCGGCAATGCAGACGCGAAATCCCTGAGACGTGAGCAGATCCGCGACTTGGGAACAAACGACGGTGGACGGTTCGATCAGGACGGCAAGGGGTGGACTCAGACCCGCGGCTGGGGAGGGCAAGGCAACCATCGTGGTCATGGGGGCTGTACTCCTACCATACGGCGAGGAAAACGCGCTCCAAGTATCGCCGTTTCCGGCGCCGATGTCATGAACACCGTGTAACAGTCGTGTTGCAGGATCATTTCGATAGTACGTTTTCGGTCGGAACGAGTTCGGCTGATGTTGCGAGCGAGGTGTTTCGCATACGGAGCAGCAGCACAAGCGAGCGCCGTCGGGCCGGCATTCCTCCGATTTGGCCGCCTGGATGCGCGATGGCGGCAACCTAGAAAGAGAACTCGCTGGTGAACCGGGGACCGGCGTCACCGCGGGAGAGCCGGTAGGTGAGGGTACGCCAAGGCGCGCGGCCATGGTCCCGCCAGAGAAGCACCAGACGCTGGACCACCTCAATGAGCGCGTCTCCCGCGGCAGCGGGAACGGTGAGCCCGCTCTGTCGCTCGAGGTTGAGCCGAAAGTCGAGGCCCACACCGGTTGCTTCGGCCTGCTGGGTGACGACCAGGTCGAGCGCCACGGTGCCGCTCACCGACTGTTCGATCAACGCCTGACCGATTTCCACCATGAGCTGCTGCTGCAGCGTGTCAAAGTCGGCGGCTTCATCCGCCACATTGCCGGTAGGCTCACTGGTCATACTTCGCCGCTCGGTTGACGTGATCGGAATGTCATCGATGCGTCGCGCCTTCTTCCTCCGATGCTAAGCAGCGTGCGGGGCGGCGTCCAGCGGCGGCCGGTCCGTCGCCAGGTGAGGGCAGGCGTGACGGTATCACATGCCCGCGGACGAATCTGATCCACACCGCGAGAGAAACCGCAAAAGCGTGCGATTCCCTCGTTCATCGAATAGCAGCACGCATGAAGCACGGAGACATGGACGGTCATGGTCTTCAGGCGATCTTCAGGATTGTTCGAGCGCCGGTCGGCGTTCTATCAGACGCCGAATGCGAGGCTGACAGCATCACGCGGAGGTGACAACAGACATTGGACACCAAAGGCGCTTCAGGGGACGAGGCGATGTGATCGATGCACCCAGTGTATCGCGCGTTACAGCGGACCTGTTCGGTTGTTAACAGCGATGAACGCTTCTGCACTTGATGCTAACGACACGACGGCTCCGAGGACAGACCTGATCGAGCGACCGGGAGCGCGGTCCGCGAAAGGTCTGAGCGGAGCACAGCAATAAAGGAGTTTCATCATGCGCCGACCACGCTGCCCTCGCTGCACCGGCTATCTGTACTTCAACCCAGAGGATGAGCTTCCACGCTTTACCTGTCTGGCCTGCGGCCGGAGCTTTGTGCCATCTCGGGATGCTGCCTAGCGGTTCTTGAGGAGGCCGTTTGAGATCAGTGGAAGGAAACCAGCCATGCGTATATGTCGACTGTGCCGTTTCGAGACCGAATTAGACGACGCCGTGCTCAATCTTCCCCGCGGGGCGTGCATCTGCCTGCGCTGTTTCAGCCGCGAGACCGGGAGCGGTCGGATGATGCCCGCCGGCCTTCGACAAGCGCTGACGGCCGCCCTGGCCGAGGCAGAGGCGGCCCTCGCAGCCGCCGCGGCCGAATACTCTTAGCAGCACCGACACGGTGCCGTGATTGCCATTTCGACAGTGATTGATCGCAGTGGTTCGACGATTGACGCGTGAGCGTTCTATCCGGCCGGTGCGTCGCCGGCCGGTGGCGGCGCACCATGATCCGCATCGCTGAAGGCCACGAGCCGATGGGTGTTGTCACAGAATGGCTTATGGCGGGATTTGCCACAGCGACAGAGCGCCATCCTCGTATCGTGCCGGAGGGTCTGTCCGTTCCGATCTTGAAGTTCGATGTTGCCGCGAACGACGAGCGGTCCATTCGGCACGGGCCAGATCGTCGTCTCCTCCGGCACCGGCTCCTGTGGCGCGCCGTCCAGGCGACGGAAGTGGAGCGCGCCGGTGGGGCATCGCATGACCGCCTCGGCGATGGCGTCGGCGGTCGCGCGGTCGACATGGACCCAGGGGCGATCGGACGGGATGAAGACATCAGGCAGGCTGCGGATGCAGTGCGCGGAGTGGATGCAGAATTCCGGCTCCCACTGCACCGCGATCTGATCGGTGCGGTATTCGCGTCGCGGACCCCGCTCCTTCGATTCCATGACGAAACAACTCCTTCGTACTGATTCGGCGGGTTCCAGCGGCGAGTCGTGCGCCGATGGGCGGCGGAGTGCGGGACGACGGTCCTCGCGGGTTACGGATTGGGCGCCAATCGCGGGGCATCGGGCGACGGGGTGCCGGAGCGATAAGCTTCGTTCGCCCATTCGTCCGGGAGGATGCGGGCGATGCGGGTAGTGCCGCCGTTTCCATCGGGCGCATAGACGGCGGCCTCGCCCATGGCGAGGTCGGTCATCATGAATGATCCGTGTCCGACGAGGATGGTATTCGTTGCTGGTCGCGGACGGGCAGCGAGCGCCTGCAGCAGATAATCTTGCCGCTGACCGTCGGTGAGGCCGCTGCCGTCCTGACAGCAGAGGTTGAGGTTGGGAGCCGCTTGGGCACGGCCGAAGGCGAGCCGCGCGGTATCACGCGCGCGGCAGAACTCGCTACTGAGCACATCACCGATCGGAATTCGCTGCTGCCGCACATTCCGGCCGATGGTTTCGGCGTCGGCGATGCCGGATTGACCGAGATTTCGCTGTGTGGAACAGTCTGCCAGGGTGAACCCGTTGGCATCGGTCCCCTGATCGGCGGCGGCGTGGCGGATGAAGATGACGTAGCCGCCGCGACGGAGAGCATCGGCGGTGAGTTCACCATCGGGCGTCTGACTCACGGACGCCGCAGTGCCGGCGAGCATCATCGTGACGAGCGCGACAATAGCATTGATGATGCCGGCGATCCAGCCCACGGCAATCCTCACTCTGCGAATGGTCTTGGATCAGGATACAGTGGACACGGGCAGGACGAACGAGCGGAGCAGAGCGATGGTGATCAGCCGCATTGAACTCGATCAGGTTGCCGATCACCTGCCGGAGTTGATTGAGGAGGTTCAGCGGGGGGGAGAGGTTGTGTTGATGAAGGGGGATGAGCCGGTGGCGAAACTCGTTGCCCATCCACCAGTTCGCCCGTCACCACGGTTCGGGAGCGCCAAGGGTCTGATTATCATTTCGGACGACTTCGACGAGCCGCTGGAAGACTTTGAAGAATACATGCGATGAGGCTACTCCTCGACACACATGCATTTCTTCAATTCATCATCGGTAGCCCGAACCTAAGCACAGTAGCACGGAGGCTGATCGAGGATCCGAGGAACGTGAGGCTACTCAGTATCGCGAGCATCTGGGAGATTGCGATCAAGTTGCGATTGGGCAAGTTGGAACTCACCCAGCGTTTTGAGAATGTGTTCCCGCATCAGATCGAGATGAACGCTGTCTCAATCCTCTCGATTGCCATTCCTCACCTCGCGGTCATCGCCACACTGCCGTTTCATCACCGCGATCCGTTCGATCGGATGCTGGTGGCACAGAGCATGGTCGAGGGCATCCCGCTGATCAGCAGCGATGCAACCCTCGACCAGTATGCAATCGATCGTCTGTGGTGATGGGGCCACGCAGCCGGCGAGTCAACCACCGGCCACGGCCGGGACGATGCTGACCTCATCGCCGGACTTGATCGAGGTTCCCAGACCGTCCATGAAGCGGATATCTTCGCCATTGACGTAGATGTTGACGAAGCGACGGAGCTCCCCGGTGTCGTCGAGGAGGCGCTCCCGCATTCCGGGGAATTGCTGTTCGAGATTCAGAATCGCCTCACTGACCGTGTTGGCGCCGTCGGCGCCGACGGTGTCCTGGTCGCTGGTGAGGCCGCGCAACGGCGTCGGGATCTTTACCTTGACTGACATTGGAAGCTCACTCCATTCAATCCGATTCCTGGTTCCTGGTGCCGCGGTCCGTGTCCAACCAGGAACTAGGAACCAGGAACTTGCTCTGATGGGCGGACGCTGAAGTATTTGGCGTCCGGATGGTGAACGATAAAGGCGGCGGTCGTGGCGTCAGGATCCCACTGAAAGGACTGCGTCAGCGCGGCGCCGATCTGCTCTTCGATTGGCATGACGGTAAAGAGCTTTGACTGCTCGTCGAGGTCGGGACAGGCGGGGTAGCCCCAGGAGTAGCGGAGGCCGCGGCTGCCTTCGAAGCCGAACTCCCGACGGACGCGCCGGTTGAGCCATTCGGCCATGCCCTCGACCGCTTCCATCGCGAGCCCGTTGACAAAGAGCACCTCGCTGTACTCGCCGGCAGCCTGCATGTCGGCGATCAACGCGGACGCCTTGCTGCCGACGGTGACGACCTGCAGGGGGATGACGTCCATGCGGTCGCTGCCCAGGGGCTGGAAGTAGTCGGCGATGCAGATGCGGTCGCGGTCGGGCCGGCGCGGGAAGCGAAGGCGGGCGATCTCGCGGGGGCGGCCCTCACCCCCGGCCGACTGGCCCTCACCCCCTGGCCCCCTCTCCCGTCGTGACGGGAGAGGGGGAGTACTCAATGACGATGGTTGAATGAGGCTCCCCACACCCGCTCCGGCGGGAGAGGGGTCGGGGGGGAGGGCCGCCGGGTCGAAGATCACGACTTCGTTGCCGTCGGCCTGGCAGGGGAAGTAACCGGAGATGGCGCGGGGTTCGAGCCAGCCTTCTTCGATCGCCTGGCGTTCCATGCGCTTGAGACGGGGGCCGAAGTCGTCTTCGATGAGGCGCTCGAAGGCTTCGCCGTGGACCTTGCCGCCCCAGTGCAGGCGGAAGAGGGTGTTGAGGTCCATACAGGCAAAGACTTCGTTCAGGGGAATGTCGGTGATCGTGCGCCAGCCCCAGAAGGGTGGCTCGGGCACGTCGATGTCGAGTGAGGTCTGAGAACGGACGCTGGTGTCGGCGTAGTTGGGTGCGGCGGGCGCCGGACGCTTCAGAGCGGCTTCGGCTTCGTCGCGGACGCGGGCGACGAAGGCGTCGCGCAGTTCCATGTCGGTGAGGCGGTCCATCGACTCGAGGCCCTCGAAGGCATCCTTGCAGTAGAAGACGCCGGGGGCGTACGACTCGCCTTCTTCGACGAAGAGGGCACGATAGCCGAAGGCGCGGTTGATCGCGGCGCCGCCGATGATCACGGGGAAGTTGAGGCCGCGCTTCTGTAGCTCCTGGACGCAGAGGGGCATCTGCTTGGAGGTGGAGACGAGCAGGGCGGAGAGGCCGATCGCGTCGGCTTCGACCTCGATCGCCTTGTCGATGATCGTGTTCAGCGGCACCTGCTTGCCCAGGTCGTAGACAGTGTAGCCGTTGTTGGCGAGGATCGTGTGGACGAGGTTCTTGCCGATGTCGTGGACATCGCCGAAGACGGTGGCGAGCACGACCTTGCCCTTCGTATAGCCTTCCTTCTTCTCGAGGAACTGCTCCAGGTGGGCGACGGCCTTTTTCATCACCTCGGCGGACTGGAGCACGAACGGCAGGATCAACTCGCCGGCGCCGAAGCGATCGCCGACATCCTTCATCGCGGGGAGGAGGACGTTATTCAGTACTTCGACGGGCGATTGCCGGAGCATCGCCTCGTCGAGCGCGCCCTCGATCCCCTCCTTCTTGCGGTGGAGGATCTGGTAGTGAATCCGCTGCTCGATCGTCAGACCCTCGTAGGGGTCGGCGGCTTCCTCCTCCGGCGCGGCTTCGTGCTGTTCGTAGTATTCGATGAAGCGCGGCAGTGCGTTCTGGTCGCGGTTGAAGATCAGGTCTTCACAGAGCTGACGTTGCTCGGCATCGACCTCACCGTAGGGGGTGACGTGGGCCGGGTTGATGATCGCCAGGTCGAGGCCGGCCTCGACGGCGTGATGGAGGAAGACGGAGTTGAGCGCCGCGCGGGCGTGGGGGGCGACGCCGAAGGAGAGGTTGCTGACGCCGAGCACGGTGAGCACGCCGGGCAGATCCGATTTGACGCGGCGGATGCCGTTGAGGGTTTCGACAGCGGCGTTTCTCAGTTCTTCCTGGCCGGTGGTGACCGGGAAGGTGAGGACATCGAAGATCAGGTCTTCGGATGCGAGGCCGTATTCCTCGACGGCGATGCCGTGAATGCGTTGAGCGATCTCGGCCTTGCGTTCGGCGGTGTGGGCCATGCCGACCTCGTCGATGGTGAGGGCGATCACGGCGGCGCCGTGTTCGACGCAGAGCGGCAGCTTGCGATCGAGCACATCGCGGCCGGTTTCGAGGTTGACGGAGTTGAGGACGGCGCGGCCGGGGTAGGTCTCGAAGGCCGCCTGGACGACCGAGGTTTCGGTGGTGTCGATCACGAGGGGTAGCTCGACGCCCATGGCGAGGCGCTTGACGACGATCTTCATCTGCTCGTCTTCGTCAGCGCGTTCGGTGAGGGCGGTTTGGACATCGAGGGCGTGGGCGCCAGCCTCGACCTGCAGGCGGGCGATGCGGAGGATGCCGTCGTAGTCATCGGCGAGCAGCATCCGCTTGACCATGCGACTGCCCTGGGCATTGACGCGCTCACCGATCAGGGTGGGCGCCGGCTCCTGCTGGAGCGCTGTCGCCTGGATACCGCTGGCGATCGATGGGATATGCAGCGGGGTGCGTTGCTTGGGGGTGCGGCGGCCGATCGCATCGACGACGAGCTTGAGGTGCTCGGGCCGCGTGCCGCAGCAGCCGCCGACGATGTTGACGCCGAACTCCTCGACGAACTCGAGATGGGCGGCGGCCAGCTCCTCGGGTTGCAGCGGGAAGCAGGCGCGGCCGTCCTCATTCTGGGGGATGCCGGCATTCGGGATAACGGAGACGGGCAGGCGGCTGCGCTCGCAGAGGAAGCGGACCGGCTCGCGCATGTATTCGGGACCGGTGGAGCAGTTGACGCCGATCACGTCGATCGGCAGGGCTTCGAGCGTGGTCATCGCGGCGGCGATGTCGTTGCCCAGGAGCATCCGGCCAGAGACGAGAAGGAAGATCGACGCCTGGATCGGCACGCGGAAGCCCAGCTCGCGGAAGGCGCGGACGCAGCCGTTGATCGCTGCCTTGGTTTCGAGGATGTCCTGCTGCGTTTCGATGATGAGCAGGTCGGCGCCGCCCTCGACGAGCGCCTTTGCCTGCTCATGGAAGACTTCGACGAGTTGTTGATAGGTGATGTTGGAGAGCGACGGGTCGCTGGAGGAGGGCAGCATGCCGGTCGGGCCGATCGAGCCGGCGACGAAGCGCGGGTGGTCGGGGGTAGCATAGCGGTCGGCGACGCGACGGGCGAGCGCTGCCGCCTCGTAGTTGATCTGATAGGTTTGGTCGGCGAGGCCCCACTCGGCCAGCCGGTGGCGTGACGCTTGGAAGGAGTTCGTTTCGAGCACGTCACAGCCGACCTCCATGAAGGAGACGTGAATCTGCTCGATGATGTGCGGCGCCGTAAGGACGAGATAGTCCTGGCAGCCGTGATACTGGGCGCCGCCGTAGTCCTCGGCGGACGGACTCAGGTCGATCAGCGTGGCGCCCATCGAGCCATCATAGATGATGACGCGCTGGGCGAGCGCTTCGAGAAAGCGCCCGCGGACGGGCAGGTCACGGACTCGGAAGATGGGGGATGCAACAGGCATAAGCTCTCAGCCATTCGCCGGCAATCGGCAATGGGCAGTCGGCAATGGGGAAGCGTCGATCGGGCGACGCCCTTCCCCATTGCCGATTGCCGACTGCCCATTGCCCACTAAAAAACCTCTCCGGCACAACGAAGAGGTAACGACCGGCGCGCGCCGGGATCGCTACCTCTTATCTTCCCCGGCTGACGGGCCGGGGCGGACTTGGCACCGCACCCACGCTGGGCCGGTTGCCGGGCTTCACAGGGCCGTCTCCCTCCACCCTCTCGATAAGAGGCGCGTATGCAATTGTGCTCAAAGGGTAGCAACGAGATAGCGCGAGCGTCAATCAATTATGCCGAACCGTAGCAATATCGATCGTCTTTTGGCAGGCACTTCGACCGTTCCGTGGGATTACCCCAGCGGCCGATCTCTCGTTGCGGAGCCCGTTCCGGCGTGCGGCAGTTCCTGCGCGTGCCGGGCAGGCTGGACATCGCCGCCGCGCGCGCCGCGGTCCAGCCCGAGGCGATCGGCAAGCAGCGCGGCCAGTAGCGCCAAGCCAAAGACGTCAGAGGGAGTGCGGTAGCGGGGGTCTCCGGAGAAGACGATCGCCAATGTGATCATGCTGGCCAGATGCGCCAACATCACAGCCTCACCCGCCGGTCGGCCGGAGACACGGCGGCGTCGGGCCAGGGCGAGCGCTTCGACCACGATCCCCGCCAGCAGGGCCGAGTAGACAAAGTTGCTCACTCGCACGACCTCGCGTTGCCCAGTCTCGTTGTTCGACTGCGGCCACGGAACCGTGGTGGCCGTCATGTCGAGGACGTTGCGGAGGATGCGGCGCACGTGGCCCAGGCCATCGTCGCGGATACACTCCCAACCCTGGGCGTAGAAGAAGGGCTGGTCCCAGACGAGGTGGTCCTCAAAGTAGTAGTCCTGCCCGCCGCCGCGCTGGATGTCCACTGGGCTGCCGAAGACGAACCGGACGCCCGTGTTAGGGTCGACAGTGGTCACTGTGTTGACTTCACAGTGTCCCTGCCAGAAAACCAGCCCGGAGTTCTCGCTGATGCCCGTGGGCTTGCCCGCGGCGACGCTGTTGTGGACAAGCACACCGACGAGGGGAACGGCGGTGCCGACCACGATGCCCGCCAGGGCGAGCGCTTGGCGTCGCGACTGGAGCACTAGAGGTACGGCCAGAACGAGCCAATTCAAGCCCGATTGCGGTCGGACGGCGATAGCCGCACCCCACAAGAGACCCGCGACCAGGCCCAGACCCAGCGCCGCCCGTCCCCTTGCCCAACCGGCGCGGTAGCCGAGCCAGAGGGCGGCAACCAATAGGGCTATCGCGGGCGTCTCTGACGTGAAGACGCCGCCGTAGGTGATGTGCAAGGGCCACAGCGCGCAGAGGAGGGCGGTGAGCGCGGCCGCCGCCGGCGTGAGGAGGTGGCGCGCCAGGCGCCACATAAGCAGCGGTGTCAGGCTGGAAAGGGCGCTCCACAGCACCGCCCCACCCCACAAGCCAGCACGCCCGGTGTCGAGTACTTTCAGCGGTACAGCCAGCAGGATGTGGGTTGCCGGTGGGTAGAAGGCATCATAACGTACGAGTCCGCTACCCGCCGCAAGCCTCTGGGCTCGCTCTACGTAACCCGCCATGTCCGAGTAGATGTAGTCCACAGAAGGATGGAGGAGCAGTCCCCACACTACTCGCAGCAGCACACCGACGACTATCGCGGCGACGGCTAAGGCATCCCATTGGGCAGGGGTGACTCGCTGGACGTGCGCTCGGACAAACTCCATCCAAGACCTCCGCCACGGTCGTGGACCGTAGCGTATCTGATTCTCCCTACCTTAAGGTTCTATGTGACCATCGGTGAACCTGACCCTACAAAAGCCCTGGCCACCCATGAAGTTGAAGGATGGAACCCGGCCATGGTAGATTAACTTGTACTCTTGTATTCAGCCCCCAAACACGATGTGTCAGCGCTGATCGCCGTCGGCGTTTGCATCCTGAGGTTCGTTTGCTATGCGCGTCAGCAGACGCATATCGAACGCAGGTTCGTTCGTCGGCAGTGTGGCTTCCGGGGAGCGTGCGCACCCGGTGACGACCCGGCCGGCTCCGGTACCGTCACGGCTGAATGCGGAGTCTGGTGTACTCTCACGGGTACCGGTGCCCCTGCTGCTCGCGTGCATTGCAATCTTCGGCGCTTTGATTGCCGTGACCGGACGAGGTCCGTTCTTCGATGAGGGGATTTATCTTCTCGCCGGGCGGACGCTCGTCTTTCGTGGCGAAAACTGGCCGATGGCGGCCTACGAGACGTGGTTCAACGGCTCACCGTATCTCTTTCCCGCGCTTACCGGCGTCGTTCAGCGACTGGGCGGTGACCTCGTCGCGGTGCGACTGCTCAATGTCGGTTTCCTGGTGCTCGCCGTCTGGGGAACCTACAACGTCGGGCGTGCAATCCCTGTGAGCCGCGATGCCGCGCTGTTGGGAGCTGCCTCATTTGGGCTGGCCGGACCGGTACTGTTCACCGGCAGCTTCGCAACGTATGATATGTCGGCGCTGGCCTGCTCGATGATCGCGCTCTGGCTCGTGTTGGCCGGTTCTGCTTCCGGCCGGCCCCATCCATTGCTGCTGCTCAGTGGAGGGGCGGTCTTCGCTCTTGCCGTGCTCTTCAAGTATGTCGTGATCGCCCTTCTGCCGATCGTGCCGGCACTGATCCTGGTTCGACTGTTGCCGGGCGGGCAGGATATGCAGGGCGCGCAGCGCTGGCGCGCGCCCCTGACCGCCGTGGCGGTGGCCGGTGTACCGATGGCGCTGATCGTCGGATCATACCTTGTCTATTATTGGTCCGAGCTGACCTTTCTCTTTCGCTACCACGGGTGGCATCTCGGCGGGTATGGCATCTCCATGCCGGCTATCCTATTCGCCATACTGTTGTATGCAGGGCTCGCATGGCTGCTTGCCTCGTTTGGGTTGGAGCAAATTCGCCGCGATGGTGGCCCGTACGCAGTTGGCCTGATCCTCCTCGGCGGATCACTGATCATGCCTGCATACCATCTGTGGAAGATCGACCCGCTCGCCCTCTTCAAGCAGATTTGCTGGAGTCTGGCGCTGGTAGCGCCGCTGGTGGGTGTGGCGCTCGCCTCCATTGCACAGAGACCGCGGACCTTTGCGCTGGTCTCCGCCGCACTGATCCTGCTCGCCGTCTACCACACGGCCACGCTCCGCTCGTTCTATCCCGATACCAGGCCCTCGATCGACTGGCTGGCCGAGCATGTCGTTCCATCAGATGATCCGATCCTCGTCGACAATGTCTGGCCATATCGTCATGCGCTGGCAGAGACGTTTGAGGGGCGCGAGTGGTGGGTAAACGACCAGTGGGGGTGGCAGGGATACGCAGCTTTGCCGGAGACGTGGGTTACATTGATCGAGCGGGGCACATTCAGCTATATCGTGTTTGAGCGGGGCGGCTCCTTCAGTGGCCTAGGCGCCGCATTTGACCAAAGTGTTATGGAATCTGTTGAGGATTCTAATCAGTATCAACTTGTCGCCAACTTCCGGTCTCGCGTAAGCTGGGGTAACTCGATCCCGCCCCCACCGTTTCGAGCCCAGCTACCCGCATATGATGTTGTCCACACCGAAATCTGGGCGCGCAAGGAGTAACGAAAACGGATGATTGGGTCGGCGTTCACGTCATGGACACGAAACGGGGGAGGATGGAAGCAATATGCTGAAACGTGTGCTCACTCGCTATGGTGGACTGGTCGCCATTCTTCTGGCTGTCGGGTTGATTGGGCTGACACCAGGTTTCGGACCTGATAGCCAGGCACAGAACTATGGAGGTTATGGTCCGGTAACCACCGGTACGACCGGCACCACCGGCACCACCGGTACGACCGGCACCACCGGTACGACCGGCACCACCGGGACGACCGGCACCACCGGTACGACCGGCACCACCGGCACCACCGGTACGACCGCCACCACCGCCACC
>JBFXAN010000159.1:0-14659 GCA_050184225.1 Dehalococcoidia bacterium
CGCTGACCGTGATCGGTGAGATTGTCGAGGATGGGTATCGGATGGTGGGTGGTAACGGGGACATGCTGAAGTTGGGGGGGTGGGACCACTTTGCGTTGACGGACCCCTCCTCCGGCCCCTCCCCCCGCTGACGCGCGGAGCGGGGTGCCTCGCCGGCACGAGGCAGCCAACGCTAACCGTCCCGCGGCCAAGCCGTCGCGAGAACGACGCTGGCACTCACCGTCTGACTGTACTCCCCGCTCCGCGCATCAGCGGGGGGAGGGGCCGGGGGAGGGGTTTCGACAATGACTACGATCGCACGAGCACACACGATTGCCGGGTCGGACAGCGGCGGCGGGGCGGGGATTCAGGCTGATCTGAAGACGTTTGCGGCGTTTGGTGTCTATGGGATGAGCGCGCTGACGGCGGTGACGGCGCAGAATACGGTTGGCGTTTTCGGCGTCGAGGAGTTGCCGTTGCCATTCATCGCGGCGCAAATTGACGCGGTGATGACCGACATCGGGACGGATGCGGCGAAGACGGGGATGCTCTCCAGCGCGGCGATCGTGGCGCTGGTCGCGGAGAAGGCGCGGGAGCATGGCATCACCAATCTGGTCGTGGACCCGGTGATGGTGGCCAAGAGCGGCGATACGCTGCTGGCGGAGGATGCCCAGGCGGCGGCGCGCGATCTGTTGCTGCCCGTGTCGCTGGTGGTGACGCCGAACGCACCGGAGGCGAGTACCTTGACCGGGGTGGCGGTGGAGAGTATCGCGACGATGCGTGAGGCGGCGGTGATCTTGCATGCCCAAGGGGCGCGGTGGGTGGTGGTGAAGGGCGGGCACCTGCCAATCGAAGGGGAGTCGATTGATCTCGTCTACGATGGGCGGGAGTTCACGGAGTTGCGATCACCACGGTTCCCGACGAAGAACACGCACGGCACGGGTTGCACTTTCTCAGCCGCGATCGCGGCCGGCCTTGCCCGCGGCCTACCGCCGATCGATGCAATCCATCGCGCCAAAACCTATGTCAGCCGGGCGATCGAAACGTCGCTCGCGCTCGGCCAGGGCCACGGCCCAACCAACCACCTCGTTGGCCTGAGCAGCGACTGGACGAGTTAGCCGTTAGCCATTAGCCATTAGCGGTTAGCCGTTAGGACACGCGGCCAAACAGCACCAATGCCGAGTGATTGCGGTCAATGGCTAACGGCTAACCGCTAATGGCTAACGGCTATTTCGCTTGGCCGCGGCCGCTGCGATCTTCGATGTCGACGCCGCCGGTGAGGATATAGGCGAGGGCGAGGAGGCCGAAACCGATGAAGACGGTGAAGAGGAAGAGCACGGCCATCAGGAAGGCGCCGTCGTCGCCCTTGATCGTGGGGGTCTGCAGCAGCAGCCAGCCTGTCAATTGCGCCATCGGTCGCCTCCCAGAGCGTAGCTCCAGTATAAGGAGAGGGTGAGATACCGCCAAGGCGTAGCGGGCTGCTGGTCTGGGGACGGAGCGCTATGCTGCCGTCAGCATATCGCTGGCGACTAGCGTCATTCGCATGTACTCTACTGCTGAACCCAGCGGGCTATTGCCGACTGTGGATTTAATGGAGGAGCGGGCGTGCGAGCAATCGAATATGCAGCACCGTCAAGTGTGGAAGAGGCGGTCGCGATCCTCGCCCAGCATGGGGCGGAGGCGCGGATGCTCTCGGGGGGCACCGACATCATCGTCCAGGCGCGGGAGGGGCGGCGCAACGTCGCGGTCCTCGTCGACGCCAAGCAGATCCCGGAAACCAACGATCTGCGCTTCAACGCGGACGGCAGCCTCCATATCGGCGCCGCCGTTCCCTGCGCCGTCATCTACGAGAACCCGGAGATCGCGGCGCGCTTTCCGGCACTGATCGACTCGGCGTCGCTGATCGGCGGCATTCAGATTCAGTCGCGGGCATCGCTCGGCGGCAACCTCTGCAACAGCTCGCCGGCGGCCGACTCGATCCCGACGCTGATCGCCCTCGGTGGGGTAGCGCAGATCGCGGGGCCGAACGGACGGCGCGAGGTGCCGGTCGAGCAGTTCTGTACCGCGCCCGGGCGTAACGTGCTCGGCGATGATGAGCTGCTGGTGTCGCTGACCTTCCCCGCGCCGCAGCCCAACAGCGGCGCCGCGTTCGAGCGGTTCATTCCCCGCAACGAGATGGACATCGCCGTCACCAACGCGGCGGCGGCGATCGTGCTCGATGGCAACGGCCAAACCTTCCAGTCCGCCCGGATCGCGGTCGGGGCGGTGGCGCCGACGCCACTCCTGGTCGAGGCGGCGGGCGCGGCGTTGGTGGGACAACCGGTATCGGCGGCGTCGATCGAGCGGGCAGCGGAATTGGCAGGGGAAGCGGCGCGGCCGATCAGCGACATGCGCGGCTCGGTGGCACAGCGCAAGCACCTGGCAAAGGTGCTCACCCGCCGGGTGTTGGAGAAGGCCGTCCAGCGCGCGACGGCCTAACACGACAGAATGACGGCAGAAGGAACGAAGATGACGCAACGAGTTCAGGTGCAATCCCGCATCAACGGTGAAGAGATCGATTTCCTCTGCGAGCCGCGTCAGAGCCTCCTGGAGGTGCTGCGCGACGAACTGGGACTGACGGGGACGAAGGAAGGCTGTAACAACGGCAACTGCGGCGCCTGCAACGTGATCGTCGAGGGGCGGCTGGTCAACTCCTGCTGCGTGCTGGCGGTCGAGGTGCAAGGCAAAGACGTGCTCTCGATCGAGGGCGTGGCGACGAACGGGCAGTTGCATCCCTTGCAGCAGGCTTTTCTGGAGGAAGCGGCGTTGCAGTGCGGCATCTGCACGCCGGGGTTCATCGTGGCGTCGAAGGCGCTGTTGGACCGGGAGCCGGAGGCGGACGAGGCACGCATGCGCCACTGGCTGGCGGGCAACCTTTGTCGCTGCACCGGCTACGACAAGATCATCCGCGCCGTCCAGTCGGCGGCGACGGAGATGCGCGCGCAGGGTGTCGCGAGTGATGATTAGCAGGCGGCGATGAGCTGAACGGACCGGAGGACGATCTGTTCTTCAGGTGCTGCACATCGGAGGATTCGCGTGGTTATCGAAGAGAAAACCAAATACAAGGTCATCGGGACCCGGCCGATCCGGCCGGATGGGGTGGACAAGGTCACGGGCCGGGCGCAGTATGCCGCCGATGTCCGCTTCACCGGCATGCTCTTTGCCAGGACGCTGCGGAGTCCGCATGCCCACGCGCGGATCCTGAGCATCAACCTGGACAAGGCGCTGGCGGTGCCCGGCGTCAAGGCGATCGTCACCTCGGCGGATCTGCCATCGGTCGAAGACCGGATGCAGGACCTGGGCGAGGGCGCCGCGAACTTGCGGGAACTTTCCGATAACGTGCTCGCCGGAGAGAAGGTGCTCTATCGCGGCCACGCGATCGCCGGGGTTGCCGCCACCAGCCCGCACATCGCGCAGGAGGCGATCGACCTGATCGAGGTCGAGTACGAGGTGTTGCCGCCGGTGCTCGACGTGCGCGACGCGATGCGGGACGATGCGCCGATCCTGGATGAGAACCGGCGGACGCGATCGATGGCCGGTGTGGGCGACAAGCCGAGTAACATCGCCCAGCATCTTCAGTTCGAATTCGGCGACCTGGAGAAGGGGTTTGCGCAGTCCGAGATCATCGTCGAGCGCGAGTTCACGACGAAGATGGTGCATCAGGGCTACATCGAGCCGCACGCGGCGACGGCGATGTGGAACGCCGACGACCAGGTGACGATCTGGACGAGCACGCAGGGCGCGTTTGCCGTGCGCGCGGCGGCGTCGAGCATCCTCGGCATTCCGGTGTCGAAGCTGAAGGTGGTGCCGACCGAGATCGGCGGCGGCTTCGGCGGCAAGCTGGTGGTGTACGGCGAGCCGGTGGCGGCGCTGCTGAGCAAGAAGACCGGCAAGCCGGTGAAGATCCAGATGGATCGGACTGAGGTGTTCGAGGCGACGGGACCGACCTCCGGCACGTGGGTCAAGATCAAGATGGGCGCGCGGCCGGACGGCACGATCGTGGCCTGCAAGTCGGAGTTGGCTTACGAGGCGGGCGCCTATCCGGGGTCGCCGGTCGGCGCCGGCTGCCAGACACATCTGGCGCCGTATGACATCGAGAACGTCAAGATCGACGGCTTTGATGTTGTGGTGAACAAGCCGCGCACGGCGGCCTACCGCGCGCCGGGCGCGCCGGCGGTGGCGTTTGCGGTCGAGCAGGTAGTCGACGAGATCGCCGAGAAGCTGAACATCGATCCGCTGAAGTTCCGGCTGCAGAACTCGGCGAAGGAGGGCACGCGCGGTCCGGGCGGCCGGCCGTTCCCACGAATCGGTCACGAGGAGTGCGTGCAGGCGGCGCTCGACTCGCCGCACTACAAGACGCCGCTGGAGGGGCCGAACCGCGGCCGTGGTGTCGCCTCTGGTTTCTGGTTCAACGCCGGGCTGAAGTCGGCCGTCACGGTGAGCGTCAATGCGGACGGCACCGTCGCCCTGGTTGAGGGCTCGACCGATATCGGCGGGACTCGCGCGTCGCTGGCGATGCAGCTTGCCGAAACACTGGGCATCGACGTCGACGCGGTCAAGCCAACCGTCGTCGACACGGATACGGTCGGCTACAACGACGTGACGGGCGGCAGCCGGGTGACGTTTGCCTCCGGCTGGGCGGTCTATGAGGCCGGCCAGGCAGTGCGCCGCCAGATGATCGAGCGGGCGGCCAAGATCTGGGAGTGCAAGCCGGAGGATGTCTCCGTCGAGGACGGCGTCTTCACCTGCACGTCGGACGCGGAGAAGAAGTTCACGTTCAAGGAACTGGCCGGGCAGCTGCTCCGCACCGGTGCGACGATCTCGGCAAGTGCGGCGGTGGCGCCGATGGGCGTCGGTGGCGCCTACAGCACTCAGATCGCCGATGTCGAGGTCGACCCGGATACGGGCAAGACGACGATCCTGCGCTACACCGTCGTCCAGGACGCGGGGACGGCGATTCATCCGTCCTACGTCGAAGGGCAGATGCAGGGCGGTGTCGTCCAGGGCATTGGCTGGGCGTTGAACGAAGAGTATTTCTATGACGACCAGGGGCGGATGGTGAACTCCAGCTATCTGGACTATCGGATGCCGACCACACTGGATGTGCCGGAGATCGACGCGGTGATCGTCGAGGTTCCGAACCCCGGCCATCCCTACGGCGTACGCGGCGTGGGTGAGGTGCCGATTGTACCGCCGCTGGCGGCGGTCGCGAACGCGATCTATCGGGCGACGGGTGTGCGCCAGACGGAGCTACCGATGTCGCCGCGGCGCATTCTCGAAACGACGATCGGGCTGGAATAGTTTCAATGACTGCGTCGGGGGCGGTGTCTGCAACGACACCGCCCCCGCGTGTGTGTAGACGACATGGCAAAGGTTTGGATTCCTTCACTCCTGCGGGAGATGTGCGGCGGCGATCACATCGTCGAGGTGCCGGGACGCTCGGTGCGCCAGGTGATCGAGAACCTGGATGGGCGCTGTCCGGGCATCCGTGACCGGCTGATCGAGGACGGCGACCTGCGTCCGGACCTGGCGGTTTCGGTCGATGGCGAGACGACACAGATCGGGTTATTGCAATCGGTGTCAGAAGATAGTGAAGTGCACATATTGCCGGCGTTGGGCGGGGGGTGACGTACCTAACCCCCCGGCCCCCTTCCCTCGCAGGGAAGGGGGAGTTCTGTCGAGCGATGGTTGAGGTGGGATGGACCTGCAACAGCCAAACGCGATACTGGCACACCACGGTTGCAGCGTACTCCCCCTTCCCTGCGAGGGAAGAGGGCCGGGGGGTTAGGTATCATGGTCGATGTTCACCGCGAAACCCGAGTGATCGATGGCCAGACGTATGAGGTTTCGGCGAGCTTGAACAACTGCAGCGGGCTGTGGACAGCGGTTGTCTGGCTGGATGGGCGGATTGTGGGGAACGGCGCCGGGTATTCGCCGGAGGAGGCTGTCAACGTCGCGGTGGCGTTGCTCGCGGGGCAGCCGGTCTAGCGCGCATTTGAACGTCAGGGTCAGCGCCCACGTCATCCTTCGCTCCGCTCAGGATGACGTGGGCGCTGCTGCTTGACTCGTCAAGTGTGCTTGGCCCAAATGCCGGGGCTGGACGGCGGGTCAGGCGTTGCTTCGGTATTTGGACCGTTGGGCGAGCTGTTGCGCTCCTACCTGTTCGGCGCTGCGGCCATAGATATGGGGCACGTCCCAGTCGTTGATGCCGGAGTAGGTGTCGATCTGGCTGCGATGATGGATGTCATGTTCGGTCATCATCATCAGCACGCGCCAGCCGGAGATGGCGGCGTCTGAGTCGATCAGATCGACCTTCCGCTCCAACCAGGCGGCCGGTGTCCCTTCGAGCAGACGGCGAAACTCGCAGGCGCTCGACTCCAGCGCGGGCAGCCAGAGCTCGCGCCGGCTGACGTCGACCGGTTGCGGGAAGATCCAGCCTTCACCGCGATAGGCGCTGGCGAAGTAGAGGCGGGAGCTGGCGATGTGGCCGACGATGCTGTTGATGCTCCACGCCTTCTCACCCTCACCCGTCGCCGGTTTCCAGCCGTTCGCCTCCGGCGGCAGCGCGCCGACATCGCGCAGCGCCCGCCGGTTGACCGCGTCGAAGTAGCGGAGGAAGGCGTCGATGGAAGTAATCATGGCTCACTCCGTTCGCCGGCAATGGGGAATGGGCAGTGGGCAGTCGTGAGTTCGTAACCCTACTGCCTACTGCCCACTGCCCACTGCCCACTGCCCACCCATCTCATCGGCGATGAGGCGGGCGTAGAGATCCTGCTGCCTGGCGAGGGCTTCTTGATAGTACGGGATGTGGTTCGGCTGTGGGGTGACGGCGTCGCCGGTTCTGGGGTTGGGGCGCGGCGTGTCGGGGGCGAGGACGTCGAGGGCGATCAGGGCGGTGCCCCACATGGTGGCGTTCCGTTCTTCGCTGCGGGCAACGGGGCGGCCGAGGACGTCGGCGACGATCTGAAGCCAGCTGGGCGTGGTTTCGACGACACCGCCGCTGGCGACGACGCGGGTCGCCAGCGGCGCGACTGATGCCAGCTGATCGGCGATCAGTCCGTAGCGGAGGGCAAGTCCCTCCATCGCACCGCGCCAGAGGTCGGGCGCGCGGGTAGTAGCGGTGATGTCGACAAAGGCGGCGCTGGCGGAGGTTGCCCAGCCGGGGCTGCGCTCGCCGGTGAGGAAGGGCAGGACAGCGGGCGTGCCGGCGGCGGGAGGCGACGCCAGCAGCGCATCGACGGCGGCATCTTCCTGGGGAAGGTTCAGGTTGGTGCGCAGCCAGAGCGCCAGCCGGCCGGCGTCATTCAGGGCGCCGCCGAGCAGTGATCGGCGACGATCGACGCGATAGCACCAGAGGCCGGCGGGAATCTGCTTCGGCACACCATCGACCAGGACGCGGAGGGCGCCGCTCGTGCCGGCGGCCAGGGCAAGCGTGCTGCTGTCTGAGGCGCCGCTGCCGACGTTGCTGCTGAATCCATCGGCGACGGCAGGAAACCAGCGCGCTTCTGCCAATGCGGGCCAGCGTCGTGCTGCCTCGGAGCCGGACCCATCCAGTGGTTCCGTGGTGTCGTGGAGAGGCGAGAACTGGTCGATGCGCGCGCCCGATGCCGCGATCATCGCTTCGTCCCAACAGGCGGTATGACGGTTGAGCAGGCCGGTCCAGGCGGCGGTGGAGTAACTGGCCGCGTGCTGCCCGAGGAGGCGAGCAAAGATATACTCGCCCAGCGACAGCCAGCGGGCAACCCGGTTGGCGAGATCGGGGTTGGTAGCGTAGAACCAGCGGAGTTGTGCGGGAAGGTAGCTGGCGCTGATACGGCAGCCGGTCCGCTGTTGCACCACTGGCTCGTCAAGCTCTGCGCGGAGAGCCAGAACCTGCGCGGACGGGCGCGAGTCGGCGTAGGTGAGGCAGGGGGTGAGCGCCACACCGTCCGCGTCCACGCCGACCAGGGACGAGGCGAACGTATCCATCGCCACCGCCCCGATCCGGTTCCAATAGGTGCCTGTCGCCAGCGTCGCGTCGATCACCTCAGAGACATTCCGGAGCACGAGGTCGGGGTCGAGCACGGCTGAGCCGTCGGGTCCGCTCTGGATCTGATGCGGTGTGCGGTGTCGGGTTCGGCGCAGCGGCGCGCCGGCAGCGTCGTAGAGACGGGCACGGCTGGCACTGGAGCCGATGTCGAGCGCCAGCATGAGCGGGTCCTGCGCCTTGCGAAGGGAGACTGCTGCCACGACCAGATCCTACGTACCGGCTTCTGATCTCTGAGTATAGCCGCGTTGCGAAACCGATGGTGTGACGCGAAGATGGGATGCGGAGTGAGGGCCGATGACCGACGCCGGACGCACAATACCACGCCCCGGGATTGTCGTCGCCGGCGCCACCAGCGGCGCCGGGAAGACGACCCTCGCTACCGGCCTGATGGCGGCGCTGGCGGCGCGTGGGTTGCGCGTGCAGCCCTTCAAGGTCGGGCCGGACTATATCGACCCGTCGTATCACACCGCCGTCTGCGGCCGGTCGTCGCGCACGCTCGACGGCTGGATGGTAGGTCAGGCGGCGACGGTCGAACTGTACCATCGCGCCGTGGGCGATGCGGACGTCGCCGTGGTCGAGGGGGTGATGGGGCTCTACGACGGCCGCTCCGGTGGGGGCGAGGAGGGGAGCACGGCGCAGGTGGCGAAGCTGCTGGGGCTGCCGGTGCTGCTCGTGATCGACGCGGGCAAGTCGGCCCGGAGCGTCGGTGCGACGGCGGCCGGCTTCCGCGCATTCGACCGGGATGTGCGGATCGGCGGCGTCATCCTGAATAACGTCGCGTCGGAGCGGCACGCGGAAGTGGTGCGCGATGCGGTGGAACGAGAGGCCGGTATTCCCGTCTTCGGTACGCTGCCGCGGGACGAAGGGCTGCGATTGCCGGAGCGGTATCTCGGTCTGATCCCGGTGACAGAGGGTACGACCCCCGAGGCCTACTTCAACCGGGCGCGGGAGCTGGTCGCGCGACATGTCGATCTGGACAGGGTGTTCGCCCTCGCCGCGACGGCCGATCCGCCTGAGCCTGTGGCGCCGGCGCTGTTTCCGGCCACGCCTCAACCGATCCGGGCACGGATCGCGGTGGCGATGGACCGCGCGTTTTCGTTCTACTATCCGGACAGTCTTGACCTGCTGCGGGCGTGGGGCGCGGAGATCGTGCCGTTCAGCCCACTCGATGACCCGACACTACCAGACGGATGTGACGCTGTCTACATCGGCGGCGGCTTTCCGGAACTGTTTGCGGTGCAGCTTGCCAGCAACTCGCCGATGCGTGACTCGCTGCACCGCGCCGCTGCTGACGACCGTCTGATCTATGGGGAGTGCGGCGGGTTGATGTATCTGGGCGAATCGCTCACCGACGCCGAGGGCCGGACGCATCGCATGACCGGCCTGCTCCCGGTCAACTCGACGATGAGCCGCAGCCGCCTCACGCTGGCCTACTGGGACCTGGTCACCCGCGATGCAGGCCCATTCGTCGCATCCGGCCACCATCTACGCGGCCATGAGTTCCACTGGTCGGTTGCGGACCGCTCGCCGTCCGAGGATGAGGCGATGTACGAGCTTGAGGGTGTCGGGCGGCTGGAGGGATTTCGGCGTGGCTCCGTTCACGGTTCGTACGTTCATCTGCACCTGGCGTCGGATCCGGCCCTGGCGCCGGGACTGATCCATGCAGCCTTACATGCGGAGGTCCGCCGGGATCGGCTGGTATAATCAGAAGAAGAAGCCGCCGCCATGACGCCTCGGCAACGACCATGATAGTTCACATCATGTGCCGGATCGAGCGACAGGGCGCCGGTAAGCGTAGGTGTTGCATGATCTTTGAAATATGGGATACGGAATCCGGCAATCGACTTGCCGAATATCGCTCCGAGATCGACGCGATTGCGTTCGTCAAGACGGTCATCGATGCCTATGGCGACGAAGCGGTGGGACAGTGGGAGTTGTTCGAGTTGCTGGATGACGAAAGCCCGCGTTCGGTTGCCTTTGGTGAGCAACTGGTAGAACTTACACACGGCCTTTCATCAACGCCGGCTTGAATTCTACACAAGAACCACACGCGCGACACAGGCAAGCAACGCCTCCGGCGTGGCGGTAACATCATAGTGCCCGCGACTCCCTTCGGTTTTCCAGAGGTCGAACGACTTCGGTTGAGCGATTGGAATCCTCAATTCGGCGATATATTGACCCAGTCGCATATCCCTCGATGCCCGTGCGATTCGACGTGCGCCTTCCTCCGTATCGAACATCGAAACGCAGTCCCAGCTGCGCCGCTTGTCGGGATCGGCAATGATCGCCTTTGCGGTATCCTTCCCAACGCCTCATGTGATTTGAAGTCGTCGATGGTGGGCGGATTGGTCTTCACGACTCGAAAGAACCGACGAGGTTCGAGAGTACTTTGATCGATCGCTCAATCACCCATGCGCCCCGGTGCCTGCTACGGTACCAACCGGGTTTCATTGTCGGCGGACAGCGTACCGGGCCACTCGATGTAGCGCAAACTATATCGCCGGCTATGCATCCGCTCGTTGAACTCGAATGACGGTACTCAGTCATTCCGCCTCTTCCAACCCACCCAGCATAAACAGGTCTCTCTCGGAGAGACGGCGGATGCGTCCTTCGCGGGAATCTATCAGTCCTCGCGCCACCGATTCGAGCTGGTCGGGCGTGAAGTCAACGGAGTCTGGTGTCCGTGTCGTTGCGGAACGGAGCACGAGTACGCCGCCGTCTGCATCGACTTCTAACTCCAAGGCGGTGACTCCGGTCAGACCGAGCGAGCGACGAACATCTTCCGGCACGATGAGCCGTCCGGATTCGTCCATCACTATGACGTGTGTCTCCATCGTCCGCCCTCCCACACGTTCAACGCCGCTTCCACACCCACATGGTACGCTTCCGCGCCATCACGATGGCGCGGGAGGGGTCGCCGTTGCGCTCTTTGAGGAGACGGAGCGCCTGCTATTGTAGTACCACCCCGCCATCCACTCACTCGACCGCGATCTGGTCGCCGGCCTCAGCCGCGATGAGTAGGAGCCGCTGTTCAAACTGCTCGCCCGCATCCAGGCACGGCTCCGTCCATCGGTGTGATCCGTTCCATCTCTCGTTACCAGGAGTACACTACCCTGAAGATCCGGCGTCTGGAACGAGGACCACGCCATGGACACGGTCCGGATGCTCCCCGCACAGCCGGCAACCCTTATCGGCCGCGACGCCGATGCAGCGAGAATTCGAACGGCTCTGGCGGCTGATGGCGTGCGGCTGCTCACTCTCACTGGACCTGGAGGCGTGGGCAAGACCTGCCTCGCAGTCACGGTCACTGCATCAATCGCCGGCGCTTATCAGCATGGCGTCTGCTTCGTCGATCTGGCGCCGCTCTCCGACCCCGCGCTTGTCATTTCCGCGATCGGCCGCGCGCTTGATATTCAGGAGACGGCAACCGAGCCGCTGTTGATGACCGTGACGCGGGAGTTGCAGTCGCGACGTCTGCTGTTGCTCCTGGACAACTTCGAGCATCTACTCGACGCCGCATCGACCGTCTCCGAGCTCATCGCCACGTGCCCATTGCTTCAGATCCTGGTCACGAGCCGCGTCGCGCTGCGGCTTCGCGAGGAGCGCGAGGTGAAGGTACCGCTCCTTGCCATCCCGAACGACGACCACCGGCATGATCCGGTCTCGTTGATCGGTGTCCCCGCTGTGGCGCTTTTCGTCGAGCGCGCCCGCACGGCACGGAGTGGCTTCTCCGTGACGGACGCTAATACGGCCACCGTCGCCGCCGTGGCGGCACGACTGGAGGGACTGCCGCTCGCGATCGAGCTTGCCGCGGCCCGGATCAAGCTCATGTCCGCCGAGACGTTGCTTCAGTTGTTCGGCCGTCCCTTGGACCTGCTTGCAGGCGGCGCCCGCGACACGCCGTCGCGCCAGCAGAGTGTCCGCGCGACGATCGCCTGGAGCTACGACTTGCTGGACGGCGGCAGTCGGGCGACGCTCCGCCGGCTCGCCGTTTTCGCGGGGGGGTGCACGCTGGAAGCTGCAGCTGTCGTCGCCGGCGAGGAAGGTGAGCAGATAGGAGACGTGCTCGACCGAATGGAACCGCTCGTCGACGCTCAGCTTCTCCGCACAGAGGAGCAGCCTGACGGTTCATTGCGCTTCCGGATGCTGGAGACAGTTCGCGAGTTCGCGCTGGAGAGGCTGGAGGCAGACGGCGAGGCGGAGAGCACGCAGCGACGGCACGCCGAGTTCTTCCTCGCCCTGGCAGAGCAGGCCGAGCCGCCAATCAAGAGCGGCGAGCGGGACGTATGGCTGCGGCAGCTGGATGCCGATCTGGACAACATTCGGGCTGCGCTCGCCTGGTGCCGGAGCAACCCTGCCGCTGTCGAGATCGGCTTGCGGCTTGCCGCCACGCTCGACATGTACTGGCACTACCGCGACCACTGGCGCGAGGCTCGTGGGTGGCTCGGGAGTCTGCTTGCGATCGACGTAGCGACAATCCAACCTGCCGTCCGGGCCGCTGCCCTCTGCGAGGCCGGCCGGCTCGACGTGTTCCTCCGGAATGAGGACGCCCACGTCCCGCTCGACGAGTGCGTGCCCATGGCGCGAGCGCTGGGTGAAACGAGAACGCTCGCCTACGCGCTCACCTGGCTCTCACGGCTGGCGCGGGACAAGGGGGACAACGCTAGGGGGCGAGCCTTCGCCGCCGAGGCCGTCGCGCTCTTTCGAACAACAGCCGATCGCTGGGGGCTGGCACTGGCGCTATGGTACGAGGCCACCGCACCAGCCCGCCTCAACGACGATGCAGCTCTTCCACTCACCGAGGAGAGCTTGAGGCTCTTTCGAGAGCTGCATGACCGCTGGGGCATGGCGCTCGGTTACGAGCTGCTGGCGAACTTCCAGGCTCGTCGAGGGAACACCGCGGCGGCCCGTCAGGCCGCGGAGAACGCCCTTGAGCTTCGTCGGGCGGAAGGTGTCAAGTATGCAATCGCCAGCTCGCTGGGTACCCTCGCGAACATCCTGGAACGAGATGGGAATTATCGGCGTGCTGCAACGGCGTACGACGAATCAATCGCGCTCCGTCGCGAGCTTGGTTTGATGCATGAGCTCGCTACAGGGCTCCGACGCCGTGGGTATGTCACGCACCGGCTCAACCAGGAGAAACAGGCGCTGCTGCACCTTCAAGAGAGCCTTCGCATCAACGCCAGTCATGGATACGAGCCGGGCATGGCACTGACGATCGCCGGCATTGCCGCGGTCACTATGGCGATCGGTCGGCCCGAGCTCGCCGCACAGCTCGCGGCCGCCGCTCAATCGGTGATCGACCGCGCCGGCTGGGGCAACCACGCCGGCGAGCGTGCTGCGTATGAACGGAACATCGCGGCAGCGCGCGCAGACGAAGGTGGTATGACACGCGCATCAGCGGAGGTAGACGGCGGCCCGCTCACCCTCCAAGAGGCGACCGAACGCGCCCTTCAGATCGAACCGCCGGTTGCCGCCGTCACATCATTCGGACGACACGCACACCTCCCGGATGGGATCACCAGACGCGAGTCAGAAGTGCTCCGGCTGGTTGCCGCCGGGATGAGCAACCGCGAGATCGCGGAGGCGCTCGTGGTCAGCGTTCGCACCGTTGAGAAGCACATCGCCCGTCTCTACGCCAAGATCAACGCCCGCGGCCGCGCAGACGCCACGACGTACGCCGTGCGGCACGGGCTCCTTTCACTGGACGCCTCCGCAGCACCGTGACGTACGTAGTTCCACGCTATTTTCACTGATCTCCGCTCCATACGTGGACGCACCGATGCCGGTGCGTCCCTCGTCATTAGAGACTCCGATCGTCGAGGGTCTTGGCGGATGCGGTTGGGAGGCCACCTGTACCCGGCGAGCCCTCGGCGTTCCCCAAGCCCCGCACGTGGCGGGGACAGGTGCGCAGCAAGGGAGGAGCTACGCCATGAGAGTAGTCAAGGGCTCAGTGGGAAAGGAGCATCCGTGCCTGGGGCACAAGTCGTTGCCGGCGGTGGTCGGCGCGGTGATCGCGATCGCCGCGCTGGTCTGCGGACTCTGGGACGGCGCCACCGCCCGCATAGCAGCAGAGCCGGCGCAGCCCGAAGAGAGCGGACCCGAGGGGATCCACCGCCGGCTGCTCGAACGGATCAGCTTTGGCGACGTTGATGGGGCGATGGCGATGTTCGCAGACGACGCCAACGTCTGGGACGCCCTCGGCTGCGTGCCAAACTGTCTCGGCAAAGAGCGTATCCGCGCCGCCATTGAGACCGCGGTCCACAAAAACTGGCAGTTCAGCGCCGTCGAGGTTGAGTCCCATCGCACCAGCTTCACCGCGTGGACAGTGAGCCGGACAGAACTCCGCGGCGACGACCTCAACGCCAAGGGGATCGAGCGCATCCTCGCGGGATACGCACTCGCGTTGCGCGGCGGGAGGATCGCCTCGCTGCGCGGCGGCTATGACATCACCGACGAGCAGACGCGACTCTTCCGCTCTCAGCCGGCCGCTCCAGGGAGCAGGCTCACCGGCACAGAGATTCCGCCGCCTGCGCCATCAGCCGACGGAGTGCTGAGCGACTTCGGCGGTCGCCGGATCTACATGGAATGCATGGGAGTGGGATCGCCCAC
>JBFXAN010000160.1:0-14083 GCA_050184225.1 Dehalococcoidia bacterium
ACCCGGCACCCTGGCGCTGTCTGAACCGTGAAAAAGCTGGTGCTCATGGACACTGCGTGCTCCCCTCTCCCGCCGAGCGGGAGTGGGGTCGGGGGTGAGGGCCGTCAGGCTAGCATAACGCCCTGAGAACCATACGGACGCTTGGATATACTGGAAACCCGGCGGCACGGCGATGTCGCATTCGGGAGGGTTCCGTATGACCGTCCGTGTCGTCACCGATAGTACGTCCGATATTTCGCAGGCGGCCGCGGAGCGATTGGGGATCACCGTGGTGCCGCTCAACATCCACTTCGGGTCTGAGCAGCTGCGGGACGGCGTCGATATCCTGCCGCAACAGTTCTTCGAGCGGCTGGTGCAATCGAAGGTGTTGCCCAAGACATCGCAGCCATCGGCGGGCGCTTTTCTGGATGTGTATCAGAAGCTGGCGCAGGAGACCGACGAGATCCTGACGATCCATATCTCGGGCAAGCTAAGCGGTACAGGGAACTCGGCACGGGCGGCGCGGGATGTGCTCGGAGCGAAGGCGACGATCGAGATCGTGGATTCCGGCACCGTCTCCTGGCCGCTCGGCTTCGCGGTGCGGGCGGCGCAGGCGGCGGCGCAGGCGGGCACGAGCCTCGAGGAGTGCGCCGCAGTCGCGCGGGATGCGGTCGAACGGACGAAGCTGATCTTCCTGCTGGATACGCTGGAGTACCTGCAGCGGGGCGGTCGGATCGGCCGGGCGCGGGCGTGGATCGGGCAGGTGTTCAACATCAAGCCGATCCTGACGATCCGCGACGGCGAGATCGCGCCATTGGAGCGGGTGCGCTCGCGGATGCGGGCGGAAGAGCGCGTCTTCGAGCTGGCGACGGAGGATCTCCATCCGGAGCACCTGGCGGTCGCCCACTCCAGCACGGAGGACGAGGCGGAACGGTGGGCGGAGCGGCTGCGCGGCACGCGGCCGGGCGTGCCGGTCGATGTGGGTTGGCTCGGTCCGGTCGTGGGTGTCTATGCGGGACCGAACGTGCTCGGTATGGCCTGCGTGCGCCGCGCGTCCGACGAGAGCGATTCCAGGGATGCCGGCGTGGGATGAGCGATCCGAAGCAAATGCTGCGGGTGGTGCTGGAGCAGGAGCGCCGGCGCGGCTTTCAGGACAGCACGGTCAGCGGCGGGCTTGATGGGATGCTGCGCGGTCTGCATCAGGGTGGACTGGTAGCGCCCGGCACGCCGGTCCACGACATCCTCGTGGAGACGCTCGCCTATCCGTATCGCCAGCTGACGCCGACCATGCGCGAGCGCTGGGTGGAGCGGACGCTCGCCGCGCTGAGCCGGCCGGACCGGCCGCGGCGGGAGCGTCCCGCGCCGCCGGAGACGCCCCAGGCGATCCGCATAGGGGTAACGGCGCCGCTCGCGCCGGGGCGGCGCAAGGCGGCCACGACGAAGGGGGCGGCGAAGCGGACGCCGAAAGCCCCGGCGAAGATTGCGAAGCCGGTCCCGCGTACGCTGTCGCTCGACTCGCCCGCAACCGATCTGCCGAACGCATCCCGCTGGGGATCGCGGCTCGATGCGCTGAACATCAACACCGTGCGCGACCTCCTCTATCACCTGCCGCATCGGTATGACGACTACTCCCAGATCAAGAAGGTCAACGAATTGACCCCCGGCGAAGAGGTAACGGTGATCGGCGATGTCTGGTCGTGCAAAGAGGTGACCTTCGGCGGGATGCGGAAGGCCACGGAGGCGATCGTCAACGACGGCAGCGGCGCGTTGCGGGTGGTCTGGTTCAATCAGCCATATATCGCCCGGTCGATACCGGTGGGGGCGCGGATCGTGCTCAGCGGCAAGGTGAGCGTCTTTCGCGGTCTGGTGCAGATGGATGCGCCGGAGTGGGAGCTGCTGGAACCGGGCAGCGACCTGAGCGCGAGCGTGCAGGCCGGGCGAATCGCGCCGGTCTATCCGCTGACGCAGGGGCTGGCGCTGCGAACGATGCGGCGGCTGACGCGGACGGCGCTGGATCGATGTCTGTCGATGGTGGAGGAGACGCTGCCGGAGGCGGTGCGACGCGAGCGCGGGCTGATGCCGCTGCAGGAGGCATTCAGCCAGGCGCACTATCCGGCGTCGCATGAGGCGGCGAACGCAGCACGGGGGCGGCTGGCCTATGACGAGTTGCTGACGCTACAGCTGGCCGTGCTGCGCCGGCGGGAGGAGCGGCAGGCGGGAGAGCCGGCGGTGTCGCTGACGTTTCCACCGGAGGCGTGGGCGACGTTCGAGGCGTCGCTGCCGTTTCCGCTGACCGGCGCGCAGCAGCGAGTGATCGGCGATGTGTTCACCGACATCAAAGAGACGAAGGCGATGGCGCGGCTGCTGCAAGGAGATGTCGGCAGCGGCAAGACGGTGGTGGCGATGGCGGCGCTGCTGGCGGCGGTGATCGATGGTTACCAGGGGTCGCTGATGGCGCCGACGGAGATCCTGGCGGAGCAGCACTTTCGCACGATCGTGACCTTACTGGACGGACATTCGCTCGACGGGGCGACGGCGATCTGCCGGCCGGCGTTTCTCGACCGCGAGGTGCACGTCGCGCTGCTGCGGGGCGGGCTGGGGGCGAAGGCGAAGGCGCGGGCGCAGGCGGCGATCTCGACAGGCGCCGTCGATATCGCGATCGGGACGCATGCCTTGTTGCAGGAGGGCGTCGAGATGCCGCGGCTGGCGCTGGCGGTGGTGGACGAGCAGCACCGGTTCGGCGTGTTGCAGCGGACGGCGCTGCGACAGAAGGGCGGGGCGGCGCACCTGCTGGTGATGACGGCAACGCCGATCCCGCGGACGTTGGCGCTGACGACCTACGGCGACCTCGATGTGTCGGTGCTGGACGAGATGCCGCCGGGACGCAAGCCGATCCGAACGGTGCTGATCGAGTCGGGCGAGCGGAACCAGGCGTACAACTTTGTCTACGAGCAGATCCGGCTGGGGCGGCAGGCGTTCATCATCTGTCCGCTGGTGGAGGAGTCGGAGGCGGAGACGATGGCGGACGTGCGCGCGGCGACGACGGAGTTCGAACGGCTGCGCGAGGAGGTCTTCCCGGAGCTGAGCCTGGCGCTGCTGCACGGTCGGATGAGCGCGGCGCAGAAAGACGAGACGATGGCGGCCTTCCGCGATCACCTGGTCGATGTGCTCGTCTCGACGGCGGTGGTGGAGGTAGGGATCGACGTGCCGAACGCGAACATCATCATGATCGAGGGCGCAGAGCGGTTTGGGCTGGCACAGTTGCATCAGTTCCGCGGTCGGGTCGGTCGTGGCGAGGCGCAGAGCTTCTGCCTGCTGCTGTCGGACAGCGGGTCGGCAGAGGCGCGGGAACGGCTGCGGCTGATGGAGGAGCACCAGGATGGGTTCCGGTTGGCGGAGGAGGATCTGCGGCTGCGGGGTGAGGGGGATGTGTTTGGGACGCGGCAGTCGGGTTTGCCGCAGTTGAAGGTGGCGAAGTTGACGGACGTGATGCTGCTGGAGACGGCGCGGAAGGATGCGGCGGCGGTGTTGGGTACGGACGCGACGCTGTCGTTGCCGGAGCATGAGGCGCTGGGGGCGGCAGTGGCGCGACTGACGGCGGGACCGGGGGATGTAAACTGACGTGGGCCTACCACGGCTTGTATGATGTACCCATGGGTACGCGTGTGACGCTCGAAATGCCGAATTGGCTGGCGCAGCGACTGATGCAGGAAAGCTGCGACTCCGGTCGGTCGGTCGCAAAGGTCATCATCGACGCGCTTTGGGATTCAGATCTTACTACGCCGGACCTGGACAACATGACCCCTCAGGAACGGATGAATTGGGAGTTCCGAGACATTTCCGAACCATGGACTGATGAAGATGATGCGCTCATGGCGAACGTGTTTGGTGACGATTCCGATATTCCTGAGATGACACATGAGGAACTGTGGGAACTCATGCCTAAGCTACCGCCAGAGAAGTGGCTTTCAAAGGCGTTGATCGAAGACCGTGAGGACCGCATTTGAGTGGGCGTTATCTATGTTGACTCAAGCGGTTTGCTGAAGCTCTATGTGCCTGAAACTGGTTCGCTGTGGATGCTTGAGCGGTCACAGTCTGACGATGTCGTCCTCAGTCAACTGGCGATTTCAGAGGTCGGCATGGCGCTGACACGAACCGCGCCGGAAGCAGTGCTGACCGAAGGCCAGGCTCGAACCGCGTGGAAGAAGTTCAGGCGAGACATCCGGCGATTCCGGATCGTTCCGCTTTCGCGCCAATCGCTGATTGCGGCTGCAATGTCGGCCGCCCGACTGTCGATGCCGATAAGGACACTCGACGCGATTCAGCTGCAGGGAGCAGTAGAGGCGCGGGAGAGGGCACGACGTGCCCGCGCCGAGGAGCCGCTCTTCGTCAGTGCCGATGCGCGACCGCTCGCCGCCGCGACCGCACTGGGGTTTGCGACGGAGAATCCGCTGAATCATCCGTGATGCGGGCGAGGGTATCGGGAGCAAACATGCTACACTGCTAGCAGCATCGGCTAGGATTTTAGTCAGTAGCTCGCGCGGAGACGTGCGGGCCGTTTCATTTCTGAGGATCGGTTATGGCCGGGATGGTTCGGGATCGGATTGCATCGCTTGTCACCGCCGCGCTGCAGCAGGCGCAGAGCACTGGGGATCTGCCGAGTGTCGCGCTGCCAGAGGTGACGATCGACCGTCCGAAGGTTGCGGAGCACGGTGACTACGCCAGCAATGTGGCGATGCGGCTGCAGCGTGCGACCGGCGGCAAGCCGATCGAGATCGCGGCGACGATCGTCAAGCACCTGCCCGCCGACCCGGCAATCGGCGAGGCGAGCGTGGCGCCGCCCGGATTCATCAACTTCCGGCTGAATGAGGGATGGCTAGCCGACCAGGTGACGGCGATGCTGGAGGCGGGCGCGGGCTTTGCCGACCAGATGGCGTCGCCACCGCTGAAGATCCAGGTGGAGTTTGTCAGCGCCAACCCGACCGGGCCGATCCATGTTGGTAACGGGCGCGGGGCGGCGTTCGGCAGCACGCTCGCGAACGTGCTTCGGGCGGTCGGACATGAGGTGGAGACGGAGTATTACGTCAACGACGCGGGCACCCAGGCGGAGGTGTTCGCGCGGACACTGTACGTACGGTATCAGCAGCTTTTCGGACGGGATGTGCAGGTGCCGGAGGGCGGCTATCCCGGCGAGTACATGATCGAACTGGCGGAGGCGATCAAGGCACAGCACGGCGATCGGTTCCTGCGCCCGGCGGGGGAGCCGGGACCGGATGAACTTGGCACGCTCGGCCTGGAAATGATGGTCGAGGGGATCAAGGCGGACCTCGGCGGTCTCAACGTCTCGTACGATGTCTGGTTCCACGAGCGCGACCTCTACGACGAGGGCGGCGACTACGACCAGACGATGGCGCTGCTGCGCGAACGCGGCTTTGTCGCCGAGCGGGAGGGTGCGACCTGGTTCACCAGCACCGACCTGGGTGAGGATAAGGACAACGTACTCGTTCGGTCCGGTGGGTCACCGACATACTTCGCGTCGGATATCGCCTATCACCGGGACAAGTTCATCGACCGGGGTTTCGACCGCGTGATCGACATCTGGGGGGCGGACCATCAGGGGCATGTCTCCCGGTTGAAGGCGGGAGTCGATGCGATCGGCGGCGACCCCGACCATCTCCGCATCATTCTCTATCAGTTGGTGACGCTGAAGCGCGGCGGCGAGATCGTGCGGCTTTCAAAGCGGGCGGGCGACATCATCACGTTGCGCGAGGTTGTCGACGAGGTTGGGGCGGACGCCTGCCGGTTCTTCTTCCTGCTGCGGTCGGCGGACTCACAGATGGACTTCGACATCGACCTGGCGAAGCGGCAGTCGGACGAGAACCCGGTCTACCGCGTGCAGTACGCCCACGCGCGGATCGCCGGTATCCTACGGACGGCGGCGGAGCGCGGACTGACGGACGAGGGCGGCGACGTGCGGCTGCTGACGCACCCGGCGGAACTGGCGCTGATCCGGAAGATGTTGCAGTTACCGGAACTGCTCGACACGATCGCGCGGACGTATGAGCCGCATCACCTACCGCACTACGCGCTCGACCTGGCGTCCACCTTCCACGGCTTCTATACGGAGGTCCGCGTCGTCGGCCACGATCCGACGACGAAGGAGGAAGTGCCGGAGGCAGTGACGCGGGCGCGGCTGAAGCTGGTAGCGGCGGCGAAGATCACGCTGGCGCGGGTGCTCGGACTGATGGGGATGTCGGCACCGGACCGGATGGAGCGGGTCGAGGTGGCGGCGAGCGTGTCCGGCTGAAAGTCTACTCGACCAGCCAATCCGTCCAGGAGATCTGATAGCCAAGCTCATGAAGCCAATCCGGTTTTCGGGTCATGCCAATGAGCAGATGATCGAGCGCGGTGCGAGCGAAGCTGAGGTAATCGGCGCAATTCGCGATGGAGAGCGGGCACCCGCAAAGCAGGGACGGCAGGGCTTTCGAAGGAACTACCCGTATGGAAGCATGTGGGGCGGGCGCGTGTACGCGATCAAGCAGGTATTTGCCATCGTGGCTGAAGAGCCAGATGTACTCGTCGTTGTGACTGTGTACACGTACTACTTCTAGACACAACGGAGCCTACGATGAAGATTAGCTACGACCCGGAGGTCGACGCGCTCTACATTCGTCTCGTTGAAGGCCCACGGGAGGTCACGACACACCGTCTTACCGAAGACGTAGCGATCAACTACGCTTCGGATGGGCAAATTGTTGGGATAGAAGTCCTTGATGCCTCGTCGTCCGTCTTCCCCACTCGCGACCGCACGATCACGGTTCAGAATTTGACGGCGGTTACGAGCGAATCGTAGCGAGGATGCAGCGAGCGCATGGTAGCTCGCGGCGGACGTGTGGCTACCTCAGGGGCGCGACGGGCTGGGTGAAGAGGCGCTGGGCGAGATCCCAGTATCGTGCGTCGCGATCGTGCGTGGCGGTGTAGCGCCACCATTCGGCGCCCCAGAGATAGACGCGGGAGGCGCCGGCTCCGGCGACCAGACGCAGGTTGTCGCGGATGCGGTTCGGGCTGACGCTGCCGATGTCGGCAGGTGTCAGTTGCTTGACGTCACGTGTCTCCCACGGTTCGGCTTGTAGCTCGGTGATCCACAGGGGCCGGTCGAGGCGACGGAGGAGGCCGGCGTACTGACGAAGCCGGGGGGCGTAGAGCCAGAGGGCGTAGACGTTGAAGTAGCGCGGCCACGGCCAGCGGTTGGGTTTGCGCGTGTAGACGTTCTCGGCGATCACGTCGGCGAGGGGGAAGGCGAGCTGGGCGCGGCGGTCGAAGCAGTTCTGGCTGCTGTGGTTGACGACGATCGGACGGTGCCGCGGATCGGACTCGCGAACGACGGCGATCTCCTGGGCGAGCAGGTCCGGGGTGAACTGCCAGCCGACGGTGCCGCGCATCGAAGGGAGCCATGGCTCGTTCTCGACCTGCCAGGCATCGATCGCATCGTAATCGGCGAGGTAGGCGGTGAGGCGCTCCAGCATCAGGAGCAGGTGGGTGACGACGCGAGGATGTGAGTCGAGTTGGGCACCGTGCGGGATTGGGTTGTCCGCGATCAGCCAGCTGGGCGGGTAGAACTCCGGCCAGCGCTGCGCCTTCAGACCGACGGTGACCAGGGCTTTGGCGCCGCTGCGCTGGATCGGGTCGAGCCAGCGGCGAACCGGCTCGAAGTCGAGGGTGTCCGGCGCTGGTGCGATCTCGTCCCAGTAAACGGAGATGCGAAAGCGGCGGACGCCGAGATCCTCGAGGAGCGCCCGCAGAAGCGCATCGGGGTCAAGGCCGAGCCAGGCCGCGTGACGGTGGCTGAAGTTGACGCCGAGTTCGGGCATGGTGGACATGCAGCGTTCCTGTGCCGGCGCGACGTTCGTAAGGCTCACGCCTCCTCCATGATAGGCTAGCGGCGCGGGAGCCGGAGACGGCCGCGAGTTGTGAGGTTCGCACAGGAATGGCGCTGGGGTTTTGCCGTCAGTGTGGAGCGCCGGTGGAGCGACCGGGCGCCAGCTTCTGCGGGAGCTGCGGCGCGGCGCTCCGCCCGCCGGTTGCGACCGCGACGAGCGATGCCACCGATCTGCCTGCGTATGCGGGTTTCTGGATACGGTTCCTCGCGTGGTTCCTTGATGGCGTGGTGCTGTCGCTGGTTGTGCAGCCGATCGTCTTTCTCAGCGGACCGGGGTTCGAGGTGGAGACGACGGAGAACGCGGCGGGCGAGATCCAGTCGCTCTCCTACACTATCGACGGCGGTGACCTTGCGATCGCGACGCTGATCGGCTTCGCGATCTATACCGCGTACTTCACGATTGCGGTCGGCCGCTGGGGACAGACGATCGGCGCGCTTGCGGTCGGCATCAAGGTGGTCCATCCGGACGGCACGCTGCTTTCATACGGCGCGGCGCTCGGGCGATTTCTCGGCTCCATTCTCTCCTACGCGATCCTCTGGATCGGTTACCTGATCATGATCTGGGACGGACGGAAGCAGACGCTGCACGACAAGATGGCGGGAAGCGTGGTGATGAACGTGAAGCGGCGGGGTGAACGGTGACGGAGCACTCGACCAAGCCGGGGCGGGAGCTGCCGCCGCTGCCGCGGGCGGTCGATCATGCGACGGCACAGGAGATCGCGGATCGCTGCGCGCGGGCAGCGGGCGATATCTTCCGCGCGGCGGGCGGTCTCCAGGCGACGGTCTCCAAGGGAACCACGTCCGGTGGGCGGAGCGATCCGGTGACGAGCGTGGACCCGGCGATCGAGCGAGTGGTCACGGAGATTCTGCGGGCGGCCTTTCCCGATCATGCCGTGCTGGGGGAGGAGACCGGCGATCACGCCGGCGAAGCAGACTGGCGGTGGATCATCGATCCGATCGATGGCACGCGGAACTTCAGCAGCGGTATCCCCTGGACCGCCTTCAATCTCGCGCTGTACGGCCAGGGAATCCCCCGTCTGGCCCTGACCTATGACCCGTATCACGACGAGACATTCTACGCGGAGGCGGGAGGTGGCACGTCGGTCAACGGGGCTGCGACACGGGTGCGCGATGTGGCACGGCTACGAGATGCGTTCGTCGGCATCGACATCGGGCTGGAGGACGGGCGAGGGCGGGCGATCCTGGCGGCGCTGCACGACCTGTTTCCCGGCGTGCAGGCGGTTCGGATACCGGGTACGGTTGCGCTCGGACTGGCGTACGTGGCGGCGGGGCGGCTCGATGCGTATCTGCATCCGTCGCCGCATCTCTGGGACTTTGCCCCCGGTGATCTGCTGGTGCGCGAGGCGGGCGGCGTCGCGACCGAGATCGACGGCGCGCCGCTGACACCGCGGAGCCGATCGATCGTGGCGTCGGGGCCTGGGCTTCATGCGGAACTGGTGGAGCGGTTCCGGCGTGTCGTCGAGGACACGGAAACGATCTGAGCGGCGATGGCACTACCGCGACGATCGGCGTGTCATCGACGATCACCCTGTCATCCTGAGCGGCAGCGAAGGATCTTGGTGGTCTGATGACATCCGAGATCCTTCGCTGCCGCTCAGGATGACAGGGGTTATCAGGACGACAGGGGTTAGTCGAGGTCGAGGTCTTTGGCGAGGCGGCCGAGGAAGGTGGAGTAGAAGCCGATGCGGTCCTCGATGCGGCGTGTCTGCTGATGATACGAGTCCGAGAATCGGGCGCCGGCGACGAGCGGCTTGGTGGCGGCGCCTTCGTGCATCTTTCCAAGCTGAACGACCAGGCGCTCGCGCTCGTGGGCGACGGCATCAAAGAGCGCACCCGGTGAGGATGCCTCGAACCGGCGGCCAAGCAGCTTGACGGTGACGTGGTTGTCGGCGAGGTACGTCATCCGTGGCGGTCCAAAGAGGGTGTCCCACAGCCAGACGGCGGAGCGGCGAAGGCCGCCGGCCGCGCCGCCCGGCTCGCCGGTGGGAGGCGGCGCGTCGATCGCCATCATTCGTCCTCCGGCGGCGTGTGGGTCTGCTCGGGAATCCACTCGGCGAGCAGGTCGTACAGCTCCGCCTGACACTGGATCAGGCTGTGGCCGGCGTCGGCATAGAGCACCAGCCGCTTTGGCTCCGCCGCCCATGCGTAGATCGTTTCGCTGGCGGTGGCTTCGAGCACCTGATCTTCCATGCCGTGGACGAGCAGCAACGGCCGCGGACTGAGCTGGGCCACATCGTCGGCGCCGTAGAGCTGGCTGGACATGGCGACGACGCCGCTGACGATCGGTGCGAGCACCCCGGCCCGAATGGCGACGGCGCCGCCGAAGCTGTGTCCGACGACCACGACCCGCTCGGCGCCGATGCCCTTAAGGAATGAGAGGGCGCCGAGCACGTCGAGCACACTCTCCTCGAACTCACCGGGATGGCGATAGTGCAGTCTGAGCGTGGAGATGCGGTTCGCGCGGAGGGCGTCCGCCAGCCGAGGATAGATACCATCGGCAGGACCATTGAGCCCGCCGGAGGCGCCGCCGACCATCACGGCGGCGCCGGTGCCGCCCTCGCAGACGGTGAACTGACCGGCGATGTCGCCACGGCTGGTCCGCAACACCAGCCGATACTCGCTCTCGGTTTCCGGCGCGAGAGCCACGCCTTGAATCGACAGATCGTACGTCTCGATCTCGCCGGGGTCGTCCTGAAAGTATGAGGTCATGGCCGTTTCCCCGGTTTCACGTTCCTCGTTGCACGTTTCACAGTGGTCGCGCTGCTCCATCGCTTGGAACCTGAAACGAGGAACGTGGAACTCGCCCTAGCGGTGCCGGCTGACAAAGCGTTCGATGCGGAGCAACGCCTCCTCGATCTGGTCCATGGAGGTAGCGTAACAGGCGCGGACGTGACCGGCGCCGTGATCGCCGAAGGCGGAGCCGGGCACGACAGCGACGCGCTCTTCAAAGAGCAGGCGTTCGGCAAAGGCGAGGTCGTCGAGGCCGGTACCGTCGATCCGCGGGAAGGCGTAGAAGGCGCCGCGCGGCTCGAAGCAGGGGAGGCCGATCCGGTTGAAGCCGTCCACGATCACGCGGCGGCGGCGGTCGTATTCGGCGACCATGCCACGCACATCCTCCTCGCCGGTGCGGATCGCCTCGATCGCGGCGTGCTGGGCGACGGTGGGCGCGCTCATCATGATGTACTGGTGGACCTTCATCATCGCCTCGGTGATCGCGGCCGGGGCGCAGACGTAGCCCAGCCGCCAGCCGGTCATCGCGTAGGCTTTCGAGAATCCACCCAGGAGAACGGTCCGGTCCCGCATCCCCGGGAGGGACGCGAAGCTGGTGTGCGTCTCACCGTAGACGAGGCGGTCGTAGATCTCGTCGGAGAGCACATAGAGGTCATGTCGATTGACGAACTCGGCCACGGCGAGCAGGTCGGCGCGTGTCATCACTGCACCGGTCGGGTTGGCGGGGTAGCCGAGCAGGAGCAGCTTGGTCGATGGGGTGACGGCACTCTCGAGGTCTTCGACGCGCAGGCGGAATTGATGCTGCTCGTGTGCGGGTACGAGTTGCACCTCGCCGCCGGCGAAGACGACGCTGGGCGGATAGGCAACATAGTAGGGGTCGGAGACGAGCACGCCGTCCCCTGGGTCGAGCAGCGCCTGGAGGGCAATGTTGAGACCCTCGGAGCTGCCGGAGGTCATGATCACCTCGGTCGCCGGGTCGTAGGCGACGGCATAGCGGCGTTCGATCTGGTCGGCGAGCGCTTCCCGAAGCTCGATCATGCCGAAGTTCGAGGTGTACTTGGTCTGGCCGTCTTCGATGGCGCGGACGGCCGCGTCGCGGACACCGGACGGCGTGACAAAGTCCGGTTCGCCGACGCCGAGGGAGATCACGTCCGACATTGTCGCGATGATGTCGAAGAAGCGCCGGATACCGGACGCGGGGATTGCATCGAGCCGGCGCGACACCGGCGACCGCCTCTTTCGCGACATCACTTCGGCAACGGACATGCTTCCTCCTCGGGGGTGCCCGAGTCCTGCGACGACCCGGCGCGGACGGACTGTGATGGAATTGTTATCGTACCAGCCTTCCGCATCACGAGGTAGCCAGGCAACGAGCCGGCGACAGGCTGGTATGTGACGAGCCAATGCGCAGCAGCCTCCGGAGTGGACGCCGCCCCTGGGGGCGCGGGCTTCCAACCGGTCAAGGCGACAAAGGGGCTGGCACCACGGGCGGGCTGGAAGCCCGCGCTCCCGGGGGCGGCACGCTGAGCACGGCAACACATGCTTAAGCGGACGTTGGTCCAAAGGGAGGCGACGCCGGTGTCACGCTCCAGCGGCGATCATCCCGGCGCTGGATCAAGAGCAGGTGCTCGCCGGAGTCCAGCCGGACACGCACGAGCCGGCGCGCCGGCTCCCATCGGTCTGCCTCGATCGCCGTCACGATCCGGCGGATGCCTTGACGAAGAACCCACAGCGGGTGCCCAGTGACGTCGTCTACACCGACTTCGCCGGGTGCGTCCGCTGTCATGCGTCATCGACCTGCGGGAGATACAGCGTGGCCCCGGCGTCAGCCCCCACAAACGCCGGGACCACGGAGACAGGCGGTCCGGTTGGCCCGAGCCTCCCGTTCATCCGGTACAACGCGCGGTGCAAACCAAAAGTTAACCATATGCCTCGCCTTGCGATAGAATCTCGATACTTTCGGACGAAACGGGTCACTGGCCGCTTGCGATCGGTTCGTAGAGCGCGAGGACACCGCGCGCGGGCGCGTCGCCCAGCTCAGCACACATGATGTCGAAGTCGTCGAAATCCCACTCGGAGACGAAGGTGATCGCGGTCCCGGCGCGGCCGGCGCGGCCGGTGCGGCCGATACGGTGGATGTATTCTTCGGTCGACTGGGGGAAGTCGTAGTTGACGACGTGGCTCACGTCCTTGATGTCGAGGCCGCGCGCGGCGACATTGGTGGCGACCAACACGCGCAATGATCCAGATCGGAACGCCTGCATGACGCGGTCGCGCTCACGCTGGCGCAGGCCGCCGTGGATGGGAAGGGCGGCAATCCCACGGCGTTCGAGCGCGGCGGCCAGGCGATCGACACCGATCTGAGTCCGGCGGAAGACGAGGACGCGGCTGAGGTCGTGACCTTCGAGCAGTTCCGTCAGGGCATCGACCTTGTCGCGCTCGCTGACTTCGTAGTAGACCTGCTCGATCGTGTCGACGGTGGCGATCTCCGGCTGGACGCTGATCGTGACCGGCTTGCGCATGTAGCGGGCGATCATCCTACGGATGAAGGGCGGCATCGTCGCCGAGAAAAGTGCCGTTCGGCGTTCCTTGGGCGTGTGCCGCAGGATCCGCTCCATGTCTTCGGCGAAGCCGATATCGAGCATTTCGTCGGCTTCGTCGAGCACGGCGATGCGGACCGTATCGAGGCGAAGGCTGCGCCGATGCATGTGGTCCTGGATACGGCCGGGCGTACCGACGACGATCTGCGCGCCCCTGGCCAGCGCTTCAAGCTGGGGACCCATGCGCGCGCCGCCATAGACGGCGGCAACGGAGAGACCGCTGCCGGCACAGATGCGGGTCAGTTCGCGGGCAACCTGGTTGGCCAGCTCGCGCGTCGGCACGAGGACGATCGCCTGGACGGCCGGCAGTGTTGGGTCCAACCACTCGACGAGGGGGATACCGAAGGCGGCCGTCTTGCCGGTACCGGTCTGCGCCTGACCGACGACATCACGTCCCTCCAGCATCGCCGGGATCGCCGCTTCCTGGATCGGGGTCGGCGTCGTGTATCCCATCGCGCCGAGCGCGAGCAACGTCGTATCGGACAGGGAGAGATGGCGGAAACCCTCAGCAGGAGACGCGGACTCTGGAGCCTGGGCGATGGCGGAACGGGGAGTCTTCCTCGTGGTGGATTTTGTTGTCCGGCGGCGGCGGGGCCGAGCCGGAACCGTCTCTTGTGTCTCAAGTACCTGAATATGTCACCTCGAAAACGCACAACAACCGCCCGAACGGTTCACGAACCGGGGCGGCTGTCGCTGGTCGGATTCTGAACACTCGTCATTCATGTTGATTGTAACAGATGTGTTTCGTCTGCGCGAGTGCGACGTGGCAGGAACGGCCCTCACCCCCGGCCCCTCGCCCGCCGGTGCGGGCGAG
>JBFXAN010000161.1:0-14030 GCA_050184225.1 Dehalococcoidia bacterium
GGTCTGGTTAAGTAGGTCCAGATTCAGCCGCGTCGTGCCGTAGATTCAACTCCCGGCAGCCGGTCGGTTATCCGCTCGGTCTTCGGGTTCCAATGCCCCGGCGATCCGCTCCAAAGCGGCGCGGACGCGGGCCGGCGACGTGTGGCTGTAGCGCTCGTTCGTGGCCGCATTGCGGTGGCCGAGGACGATCATTCGGGTTGCCAGATCGACGCCCAACTCGTCGGCCAGGCTGTTGTTGGCGTGGCGCATGTCGTGCGGCGTGCGGAAGGGCAGGCCGCTGCCACGGACGCGGCGGCGGAAGGCGTCGTATGCCTGCTGCTGGGTGTAGGGCTTGCCGTCGGGGCGAGTGAACACGAGCGGGGCGATCTGGTCGAGCGCGGCGCGGTGGCGGGCGAGGGCGCGGGCGACGGGCGGGACGGTGGGCAGGACGAGGTCGTCGCCGTCCGCCTTGCGGCGTGGCGTCCAGGCGCCGCCGTTGCGGCCGAGCTGGCCCCGGACGGTGATCGTGGTGTCGGTCACATCCTGCCAGCGGAGGCCGAGGATCTCGGAGATCCGGAGGCCGTAGCAGAGGCCGAGGGTGACGAACGCCTGCCACGGTGGGTCGGGGAACCGCGCCAGCAGCGCGACGGCATCGACGGCGGACGGGGCGAGCTTGCGGGCTTTGGGCACCCGCGGCGGCACGGTATCGCGGACGGGGTTGACCGGGATCAGGCGGGCGCGGCGGGCGTACTCAAACGCGCCGGAGATCATCGAGCGGATCAGGCTGACGGTGGCGGGGGCGTAGCCGGCGGTGATCAGGCCGGCGAGCAGCGTCTGGACCTGGGGCGTGGTCACGTCGGCGAGGCGGGTGCGGCCGAGGACCGGGATCACCTTGCGATCGAGATAAGCGCGGTAGAGGGTGAGGGTGTTGGGGGAGACGCCTTCGACGGCTTTGACCTCGCGGAACCAGCGATCGAGGTAGGCGGCGGTCGTGAGGGTGCGGTCGGCGCGGACACCGGCGTCGCGGTCGGCGATCGCCTTCTTGGCGGCGGCGCGGGCCTCGGTGGGGGTGCGGTACGTGTAGGTCCGGCCACCGAGGACGAAGCGGTAGCGGACCCGCTCGCTGCCGTCTTTGCGTCGGGTGACGTGCTTGTAGATGCTGCCCTCACCAGGGACGCGACGGGCCATCAGCTCCCCCTCACTCGCCGGCGAGATCGGCTTTGACCGATCGGTCGTGCGCGGTCTTGGCGAGCGTCTCGGTGAGTTCCGTATCGGGCGCGGTCACACCGACCGTCATGTAGGTGACGACGTGCATCACATCGCCGTCACGCAGGTAGACGATATCGGCCTGGAACGGGAACCCGCCGCTCGTCATGGTGGCGCGGAAGGCGAAGGTCTGCTCGCCGACCTTGGCGAACGACAGGGGCGTCAACTTCATCACGAGCGGCGAGCCGTCGTCGTTGGTTGTCTCCCACTCCCGACACGTCTCCAGGATCTTCACGGCATCGTCCATCAACTGCTTCGCCGCGCCATCCTGGTAGACACTGATCGCGTGGCTGATGAACGGCCCAATCGTGCCCTTCTGGAAATTCGCCTCAACCGAGACGAGTCGGCTCTGACGGGCGGATGGGATATCGCAGATCGTCCCCTCGCCGTCGTCCTCATCGGTGTCAGGGTCCGGATCAATCGTCCAGCCGGTCGGCAGATCCTGGAGGGTGATGAGCGCGGCGCGCACGTCGGCTTCGGATGGCGTACCACGCGGCGGAGGCGTTGCGGTCGCGGTTGGTGCCGTGGTCGCAACACTCGCGGCGGCTTCCGTGGTGGAGACTGACTGACTCGTGGCCGCTGCCGGTGTTGGTGCCGAGAGCGTGTCCGCTTGGTCGCTGTCACTGCCACAGGCGACGAGGCTGAGCGCGATGATCGCGATGGTGGCGGGTATCCACCGCATGACTCCCCCTCCCTTTCTGTACCGAGCCGCTGCCAGGCCCGGTGCTGCTTGCTTCACTGTCTGACGCCGTGGGGGACACCGGCGCCAGAGTGAACCGATGCGTAGTTACTTGACTTCAACCGCCTGATTACTTGGCACCATGCTCGGAAACTCATAGATGATGCGAAGGAGCATCTCGACAAAGGTGATCAAGGCAAGGGCGTCATCTTCTTGCATCACCTGGATCTCGTGATTGGCTTCATTGCCGCGCGAACGGATGTAATCAACCCAGACTTCGCCATTGGGAGGCACATAGCCGGTGTTCTTGAGATGTTCTATGTAATGAACAAACGACTTGCCTTCTTGCGCTTCGCGCTCGACGGCGATGTGCATGAGAATCTTGCGGCACAGAAGCACGGTTGCTGTATACGCGCCGGCGGCTGAGCTTTGCCGAGCTTCGTAGAATAGTGCGGCAAGATCTTCGGGTACATGATTCACGGCACGACCAGGAGCCGATCCAGGGAAACGCACGCCGTGCGCGGTAAAGAGCGTTGGTCCATCACAATTCGGGCATACACGAATGAAGGCTTTCGCGTTGTTCGGGATCGCAGCGCCTTCTGGCGCTGCATACCACCCCCGATCCGAAGCGACGCTCTCGCCGCAATATCCACAGACCCATGACGCAACCCGGATCGATTTCGTTTCCACCCAAGCACCCCCGAATGATCTCAGGGATACCATATCCTTCCCGATCACCAGTCTGCTCCCTCCCACGTCCATCGCCGCCTGAGTGTCATTCCTGCCTTGCGTGTATTTCCGAACACGTGTTCTAGTTTCATGCGGGAGGGACGCCACATGAAACCGTCACGTCAGCGCCTATCTCCGATCACGCGGGCCACTGTCTGGATCATCACCATCGCCCTGGTCGTCGCCTTCGCTCTGGGATTCGTCGTCGCCTGGGTGGTCGTTTAGATCAAATAGACTCGCCATACTCCGTTCATATCGGGTGATCAGTGCTGCCGGGAACCGAGCAATGCGGCGCAGCGGGGCCACCTTCTCTACCGGCCCCTCTATCGTGACTGCTCCCCCTGAACGTGAGACGCCAGTCACGAGATACTCAGCATCGACACCGAGTACACGTGCAATAGCAACGATCTTGGCCGCGCCTGGCTCCTCAATACCGCCACGCTCAAGGAGTGACAACCAGGTCCTATCGATCTCGTCATCCTCACCGCTGGCATACGCAGCTACTTGGCCCTGCGTCCACCCCCGATCGGTCCGCAGTTGGCGCACCCGGTCACCAATATCTGTACGCGACATTAACTCGATCACACTGCAAGGATATTCGCAGGCTACGAGACTTGAGGGGAGCAATCCAGAAATTCTCAGAAAACCTATTGCGCTGGCTCGCGTACTGTGCGAGAATCCTCGCATGGGGACACGAGACTTAATCCAAGCACTCCGAGACAAGCAGCGAGATCTCAATGAGGCCGACGGTGCGTTCGCCCGCCGGTTGGGAGTTGATCGCGAGACGTGGCGCAAGGTCCGCGTAGGAGACGCCCTGCCGAGTCGCAGGACGCTTCAGGGCGCAGCCAGCGCGTTTCCAGATCTCACACTCCACATCATGGATTTTCTTGTTGCCCAGGACGCGAGGATGCTCTCATCTCAGGCGAGTTAGCACGCTATTATCCCCATTGAGAGAAAGGAGTGCCAGCCATGGTCAGGGATACCCAATCCCGCGTACACGTCCAGCGCGTCGAGGAATACATCGACTTCATTTGTTTGCTGGACGACTGGAAGGTCCGGCTCAACCGCGACCTCGATGTGATTCGGGCCCAGGCGATGCGGCTCAGCCCGGAGTACGAGAGGAGCGCCTGATGTACATCCTCGCAGAACCGCCGGCAGTTCCCGATCACGTCCCCGGCGAGGCGCGGTCGTCCGGCCCGCGGGTCTATCCGCTGGCGGCGGTGGCGAAGCTGCTCGGCCGCTCGTATCCCTACGTGGCGGCGCGGGTGCGCGATGGGTCGCTGCTGGCGGTGCGGGAGGGGGGCAAGACGGTCGTTCGGGCGGCGGACCTGGACCAGTATCTCGCGGGGTTGCCGGTGGTCGATGCCGAGCAGCGCCTCGCGGCGGCGTTGTATCCGTTCCAGCGCGAGCGGGCGAAGAGAAAGACCGCGTAGACGGTTGCACGTCTCGCGGTCCAATCCCCAGGCAGCACAGGGAGATGGATCGATGGTACTAGCACAACCCCCCACTGACAAGCCGGACTACGCGCCGGCGCTGGATTGGTGGACCGCAACCCGGCGGGAGTTGGCGCGGTTCGAGGCGTGCGTGCGGGCGCAGGTGTCGCTCGACCTACACGCGGCGACGGCGCTGGCGCTGGTGATCGCGGCGGAGGAACCGCAGACATTGACGGCGATTGCCCGGCGGTGCGGCATCCAACCGCAGACGATCACTGAGATGGCGGACACGCTCACCGCGCGGGGACTCGCGCTCCGCGAGCGGAAGCCGCGCGACCGCCGGGCCTACTATCTCGCGCCGACGCGAGCGGGACTGGAACTCGCCGAGCAGGTGCGGCGGGCCGTCGCGAACCTGGGGGCACCGCGATGACAACGACAACGAAACCCTCCCTCCGGGCGCGGGCGGCGGAACGGCTCCAGCAGGAACAGGCACGCCGGGCTGAACAGGAGCAACAGGACGCCGCAAACCACGCCGCGTACCTCGTCGAGACGCTGGCGACGATTCTCCGCGAGGACTTCGAGGTTGAGCCGGCCAGTGTGGTACTCGCCGGTGAGTGCGCTCTTGCCACCGTAGACGGCGTTGAGTTCATCCTCTCCGGCGACGACGACGAGGGGTTCTGGGATATCTCGGTACGGGACGCGACGGAGCCGGAGTCCGACTACCGCCCGCTCTACCGACGCGACAGCCGGTTCAGCCGTCTCGATCCCTGGCTGCGGCTCGGTGCGGTGCTCGCGGGGGAGAAAGGTGAGCCGGTATGAACGAACTGACGCATCAGAATCTGCTTGGCGCGGCGATGCTGGCGCTCGACGCCTGCTGTCACCGGATCGATAGCCAGAACGACGAGATCGCGCGGCTGCGGGCGGAGGTGGAGACGCTCTGGTCGCGTCACCTCCCGCGCTCACCGACGAGCTGCGCCGGCGCGTGCGGGAGGTGACGCGATGACGACGCTCTACAAGGTGCTCAATCCCAACCGGATCCCATGCCACGGCGGATGGGGACAGTGGCCCGAACCGGGTGCGTGGCTGACGGTCGAGGGCGAAATTGTCCCCTGCGAGAACGGATTGCACCTCTGCGAGGCGCGGGATCTCCCCCGGTGGCTGAAACGCGACGCCGTCGTCTGGGAGGCCGAAGCAGACGGCGAGCAGACCCGGCACGAGGACAGCAAGACGGTCGTGCGACATGCGCGGCTCGTACGCGAGATTGGCACGCTCCATCACCGCCTGCTCGTCGCCTGGGCGGCGGATTGCGCCGAGCGGGTGCTACCGCTGTTCGAGGCGAAACGACCGGACGATAGCCGGCCGCGCGACGCCCTCGCGGCGGTGCGGCGGTGCGGCGGTGGATCGTTGGTGACGCGACAGTTGACGAGGTTCGATCCGCCGCCTACGCCGCCTACGCCGCCGCCTACGCCGCCACCGCCGCCGCCACCGCCGACGCCGCCGCCGACGCCGCCGACGCCGCCGCCGCCTACGCCGCCGCCGCCGCCGACGCCGCCGACGCCTACGGGAAACGGCGGGAGGAATTGACCTGGCAGGGCGAGCGGTTGCTCGCGTACCTACGCGGCGACGTGGCGATCCCGACGCGGGAGGCGAAGTCATGACGACGACGGAACTCCTCGACCGGTTCATGGCCTCGCACTGGGGACAACGGCGGCTGACGACCGCGCTCGACGTGCGGGTGCACGCGTTTCTCGCGGCCTCACCGCTCGATGGCGGGCTGGGGATGGGAGCGCCGGATGCGGCGCAGTACTTGAGGCTCTACGAATCAGCCCGTGTAGCGGAGCGGAGGGCGGCATGAGCACAGCAACCGAACGAATCGCGGTTCTACGTCGGGCGCGGGAGTTGATCGCGACAGGTTGGGCGCAGGGTTGGTATGCACGGTCGATCAACGGTCGGCGCGCAAGGGTGTCGAGTCCGAAAGCCACGTCATTTTGCATCCTGGGGGCGATCTCGCTGGCGTCAGACGAGGTCAGTCCTGCGGGGTACGACCTCTATATCAGGACCGTCACGCAGGTCGGCGGGTTCGTCTCAGACCGCGACGTGGCGGGTTGGAACGACGCGCCGGAACGCACCCAGGCGGATGTGCTGGCGCTGCTGGACAGCCTGATTGAGGACGCGGAGGTAGCGGCATGAGGGCACGACTCCCGCACGGGGAGCGGCTGAGCTTCGACCGGAACGAATGGATCGCGGTAGCGGTGCTCGGCGTGGTGGCGGCCGGGCTGTGGGGATGGTGGCTGCTGGCGGGATAGACGCCCCAGGGCGGGGCAGGCCAGTGCGGGCACCCTACTCTATTCCACCCTTCCCGCTCCGGAATAGCGCCCGCACTGGCTCACACGGCCATCGGTGTAGGCAGGGTCTACCACCACCCCTGATCCGTCTGCACCGATGGCTACCAACACGGTACAGCAGACGCTCCGGCGTCGGAGGACAGAGGAATGTCACGAAAGGCACGCTGTCACGGCTGCGACCACCGACGAGGGCCACGCACGACGGCGCCGATCACCAAGCACGGCACCGGGCGCCGCGAGGGCGGCAGCGGCGGCGTGGCGCGGCCGAGTAAGCGGGCGTGCTCGTGCAACTGCCACGAGAAGAACGAGGGAGAGAGATGACAACCAACAACCACGCGGTGACGGTGCGGCCACACGAGGCACCCGACCTGTTTCGATTGGGATCGGTCCTTGCGTCATCGGGCTACTTCAAGGACGCGAAGGAGGAAGCGCAGGCCGTCGTCAAGGTGCTCGCCGGCCAGGAGATAGGGATTGGGCCAGTCGCAGCGATGGTCGGGATCTACGTGGTCGAGGGCAAGCCGACGTTCAGCGCCCGGCTGATGGCGTCGCTGGTGAAGCGCAGCGGTCGCTACAACTACCGCGTCAAGACGACGACCGACCAGGAGTGCGCTATCGAGTTCTTCGAGGGCGGTGAGTCGATCGGCGTCTCCACCTTCACGATCAAGGACGCGGAGCGGGCGGGGCTGGCGGGCCGCAACGTCTGGAAACAGTATCCCCGCAATCTGCTCTTCGCGCGGGCGATGTCGAACGGCTTCAACATGTTCACGCCGGACCTGTCGAACGGGATGCCGGTCTATACGCCGGAGGAACTGAACGTCGCGGTGGACGGTGAGACGGGTGAGGTGATCGAGGCGACGGCGCGAACCGTCGAGGAACCACCGTCAGCGGAGACGAAGCCAGCCGTCCCGATGATCACCCGTGATCAGATGCACGCGATCCTCACGGCGGGCAAATCGCGGGGTATCACGCCGGAGACGATCGAGGAAACCAGCCGGGAGCGGTTCGGTGTGCGCGTCCGCGACCTGACGGCGGCGCAGGGCGAGCAGCTCCTCGCCGCGATTGAGGAGATGCCGGTGAGTGCAGCCGACCTGCCGATCGACCAACCCGACGCGAACCCGGCGAAGCGCGAGCCGCCGCTGGCGAACGACCGCCAGGTCGCGGCGATCTACGAGGCGGGCGGCGCGGCGGGATACGACCAACCGGAGACGGACCGGCTGTGTGCGGTGAAGTACGACGGGCGGGTCGTGGCGTCGCTGACGAGTCGCGAGGCGAGCGCGTTTCTGACGGCACTGCGCGAGGGCTAGCGGTTGAGCGGGAAAGTCGTCGGTCGTGTCCTACAGCACAGCGAGAGCCGGGGCGGAACCCGCCTCGTGCTCGTCGCGCTTGCCGAGGCAGCCAACGACGACGGAACTGAGGCATGGTACAGCGTGAAGACCCTCGCACAGTACGCGGCCATCTCCGAGCGGATGACGCAATACGCGCTCCGCTGGCTCGAAGAGAAGGGCGAGATCGCCAGGGACGGGCGCGGGAAACACGGCACGACCAAGTACCGGATCACGGTCGGTCACGGGGTGCAACCCATTGCAGGGGTGCAATCCACTGCACCCCTTGAAACCTCAAAGGGTGCAACCCATTGCACCCCTGACGACACCGAGGGGTGCAACCCATTGCACCCTGAAACCGATTGCGGGGTGCAATCTGCGACACCGAGGGGTGCAATGGGTTTCGTTTCGGGGGTGCAACCCATTGCACCCGATCCGCCCATGATCCGCCCAATAGATCCGCCCTCTATCAGCAGCAGCAGCCGCGCGAACGGGAAACGACCATCGACGTGGGACGCGATCGAGGCCCGATGGCGCGACCTCACCGACGATGACGCGAAGCCGCTGACGAAGGCACAGCTTCACGCCGCCGACGCCGAACTGTTGCGGGCGGTCGAACGGGGCGACGAGGCCGAGTTCTGGGCTTCGATGCAGGCCACGGCGGAGGGCGGCAAACCCTGGACGTGGTTTATCAGCCGCGTTCGGGGCCGGCTCAACGGCGAGATCCACGAGAACGGCCACCGGGGGCCAGCCAGCGCGAACGGCCGCCCGCGCGACGGGCCGAAGAATCTGGCGGGGCGGTACAGCAAGCTTGTGCAGCGGTGAGGGAGGCGAGCGATGTGGCAGGACGTGATCTCGGACGACGCGGCGGCGCGGTTGGTGCGGCAGTGGCGGGCGGCGGGCATCGTCTCAGCGGCGGCGCTGCGGGCGAATCTGATCGCGGCGGCACGAGCGCGGCGATGGCTGCGGGCGCAGCGGAGGGCGGCATGACGACGCAGGACGGCCGGCTGCGCTGCTCAGCACTGATCCGGTGTGCTGACGACGGGTTGCGCCGGTGTCTGTTGCACGAGCGGGGGCGGGTTGTCGTCGGGCAGGTGTGGCCGCTGTGTCTTCGGCATCGGCGGATGGTCGAGACGGGGACGCCGGTGATCGTGCGCCAGACGGATGGCGGGCTGCTGATCCTGATCGGCGGTCATGGGTATCCGATACCGGCGGAGGCAACAGCATGAGCGAGCGACGGTCGGGCTACGAGGCGCGGGCGGTACTCGATGCGGCGTGCAGTGAGGCCCAACTCTACGAAGCCGTTTCGACGTTCGCGGGCATGGAGGGCTGGGTTGTCTGGCACGACCAGGACTCACGGCGGAACACAGCGGGATTTCCTGATCTTCTGTTGCTCAGAGAGCGGACGGTCTGGATTGAGTTGAAGCGACAGGATGGCCGCGTGTCGCCCTATCAGCAGGCGTTTCACGATGCGCTGCGACGGGCAGGCCAGGAGGTCCATGTGTTTCGTCCGAGCGACTGGTCGAGTGGTGCGATCGAGCGCGTGTTGCAGCGTGCGCCGGTGGTGGCAGCAACGAGCGCGGCGGGTGGGGCGCCGCGGGGAGGAATGTAGGCATGGCGAAACATCATTACGACTCGGTGTACGCCTACGCGCAGACACCGGAGGGCCGCGCCCAGATCGAGCGTGACCGGATCGACGCGGAGACGCGCGCCGATCGACGGATGGCGTGCATCCTGCCGGGGTGTCACGCGCGGATTCCGGTGATCTCGGACGGCTTCTGCGGGCCGGAGCACACGGCGGCGTGGCACGCGCTGCCGGAGTTCTGCCGGTCGGCGCGGGGCGCGCAACTCCTGGCACGCCGGGATGATCTCGCGTTCACCGCACTGCTGATGGCGCGGGAACCGGACGCGATGGCGGCGTTCAACGCGGTGTATGCGGAGGTCTACGGCGATCCGGTGGAGCGGCTGGCGCAGACGGCGCGGGCATCGCGAGAGGGGGCGGCATGACGGCGTACTACGAGGCTGGTGGGGTGACGCTGTATCTCGGTGATTGTCGAGATGTGCTCCCGCTGCTTGATCGGGTGGACGTGACGCTGACTGATCCGCCGTATGCCCGCGATGTCTATCAGCGGCTTGGGATGCCGAACACCAAGCCGGGATCAGGGACACCGGCGCGGCTCGTTGGCAAAGCGTATGCGTACTCGAGTGCCGCTGCGCCGCGCAGCGGCACTCCGCGGACCGGCATCAGCAATCACCAGTACTCGAGCGTGAGTATCGAACGGCTCGCCGCCGGCGCGATTGGTTCGATCGACGAGATGCTCGAGGACGTGGCGCGGGAGATCGCCCACCTGACTGCGCGGTGGTCGTTGGTGTTCTCGGATGTCGAGACCTGCCATCGCTGGCGGGAGCAGCTCGAACTGGTTGGATTGCGCTACGTCCGGACCGGCGCCTGGGTCAAGGATGACCCGATGCCGCAGTTCTCTGGCGATCGGCCCGCCGTGGGCTTCGAGCCGTGCACCATCGTCCATGCTCGAGGACCGATGCGCTGGAACGGTGGCGGGCATCCGGCGGTTTGGCACTACGGCACCGTCAAGCGCAATCGCCCCGACCACCCCTGCCCGAAGCCACTCGCCTTGATGCGTGAGCTCGTCCGCCTGTTCTCCGATCCCGGTGAGACGATCCTCGATTGCTTTGCCGGCAGCGGGACGACGCTGATCGCGGCACGCATCGAAGGGCGCAAGGCGATCGGGATCGAGTGTAACGAGGCGTATGCCGAGGTCGCGGCGCGGCGGCTCGAACGCGGGGATGTGGGGGCGAGGCAGATGCAGCAAGGAATGTTCGCGCTCGATGAGGTGGCATCATGACGATGTCTCTCGACCTCCAACCGATCCGCTTCCGTTCCCTCCCACAGTCTCGGCAGCGTGGCCACGGCAAGGGCACCGCGAACGCCTGGACTGCTGGCGACGACGAAACACTGGCGACGTATTGGGGCGTCGAGCCCGACGCGACCGTCGCCGCGCGTCTGGGCCGCACGGTTGACGCCTGCAAGATCCGGGCAACGCGACACCTTGGCCTCGCCCGCAAGGATGCGTTCTACACCAGCCGGCAGGTGGCGGAGATCCTCGGCATTGACAGCCATCGGGTCGTTGCATGGTTGCGCGATGGCACCTTGCGCGGGCGGCAGTCGGCGGTGTCAGCGGGACCGACGCGGATGTGGGCGATTGACGAGCCGGATCTCGTGCGGTTCCTCTGCGCGTATCCCTGGCTGTACGACCGCACCCGGATCGAGCGGGGATCGTACTGGCGCCGCGTGGCGGACGCAACGTTCGACCGAGATCCGTTGCTCACCGTGCCGGAGGCGGCGGCACGGCTGGGGGTGTCGTCCAAAACCGTGCACCGGCACCTGCAACGGGGTTGGCTCCGTGGGGTGAAGCGGCCGGGCGGCGGCGGTGGGGTCTGGCTGGTGTGGGAATCGGCGCTCAGTGAGTTCCAACCCCGGCATCCGCTGATGCTGGCGCTCGGCAATGCGGCGGACCAGAACCGAAAACGGAGGATCGCATGACGCCTGCACGTTGCGTTGACTATTCCACGCCATCGATCTGGGTCGCCCTCCGTGACGTGGCCGGCCGCGAGCGATTGCACCTGCGGCGGGAGGACCAACGGACGGCGGGATTGTGCGGATGCGACCTGCGCTCGGCACGGCGGCCGTCGCGGGATGGGCTGCCGGTCTGCCGGAACTGCGTCCGGGTGGCACAGCGGACGGGGGCGGTGTGATGCGACCGAAGGCGCTTGATCTGTTCTGTGGAGGAGGTGGCGCGACGCGCGGACTCCAACTTGCCGGATTCCACGTCACAGGCGTCGATCTGAAGCACTCACCTCGGTACTGCGGTGATGCGTTCATTCAAGCCGATGCGCTCAACATTGATCTCGGTGGCTATGACCTGATCTGGGCATCGCCGCCGTGTCAGGGATATAGCGAAGCCACACCGATCGCCGTGCGAGTACGCCGCCCACGACTGATTCCGGCGACGCGCGAGCGTCTGATCGCCAGTGGGCGCCCGTTCATCATCGAGAACGTGGAAGGCGCCCGGCGCCATTTGATCACTCCAATCATGCTGTGCGGATCGATGTTTGGCCTTCGCGTCTGGCGCCATCGTTACTTCGAAGCGCACGGCTTCTGGGCACTGTCGCCAGCGACGTGCCGGCATAGTGAGCGACCCGTGACTGTGCACAGCGGCAGCAACACGCGGAGGACCAAGGGCGATACGCCAACGGCGCTGATTGCCGAGGCGATGGGGATTGATTGGATGACGCGGGGCGAGTTGTTCGAAGCAATTCCCCCGGCGTATTCGCGCTGGTTGGGCGAGCAGGTGATGCGGGTGCTCACCCTCGGAACGGAGGCGGTGGACTGATGGCTGACCTCGGCCTTGCCTGGTGCATCGCGGACGGCCCGCAGCGTGTGCTCTGGGAGGACCGCATCGGCCGCGACTTCAGGTTGCGCCTGGAATGCGGCCACACGCGCCGGGCGCTGCTGGTGCATCACCAGGGCTTCCGGTGGGTGCTGCCGGACGTGCCTGAGGGGTATCGGGTGCCGGCCGAGGTGGTCGGGCCGGATGGGGTTGTGGAGTAGCGGTGATGCGGAGTGGTCCCCGGTTCAGCGACGAGGAGTACGCCGACACAGGGTGTGAGCTTGCGCCGCGTTGTCTCGCATGCCCGCTGCCGGATTGCAAATACACGATGCCACCCGGCCGGGCGAAGCGGTTGATCCGCACGATGCAGTTGACGCGACTGCTGGACACGGGGCTGAACATTGCGGCGGCGGCGGTGGCGTTGGGGATTTCGCGCCGGGCGGCCTATCGACTGATCCAGCAGCGCAAAGCGGAGGGAGGAACCAAGCAATGACTGACGAGACAGCGTTCGAGGCGTTCAAGCGCCACATCAAGGAGCACCCCGGACGCCAGCACACCTACACGCCGTTCGGGTGGTTCGAGGCTGGGTGGAACGTGGCGCAACAGGCACGACAGGCGGCGCTTGATGTGGTCTACGCGATCGACGACCGGGTGATTGGGATACGGCGGGGGAGGGATGCGTGATGCGTGTTCTTGGGTTCTGCCTTGAGCAATCCTCGCTGGTGACGTGGGGTCCGATTGGTGGCTACGAGTGCTCGTGCGAGCCGAAGCACGCATTTCGGGAGAATGACGACGGGACCGTCTCACCGGTCGAGCGGGGCGACGAGGCGTTCTGGTTTGCGGACGCCGGGTTCCGCGCTGAGGTCTACCGCTTCCCAGGCGAGGCCCACTTGCAGCAGATCGCGGCGGCCAGTGAGGAGGCGAGATGAACGATGAACGTGGCTCAGGAACAGGATCTCAGGCAGCAGTGGACGGCGTTCTGGCGGCGTCCGAATGCGCACAACCGGCGCAGCATCAAGACCACGATGAAGGCGCTGGTGCAGCGGCGGGCCAGGCGCCGGGCGAACGGGCGGATGCGGGCGCTGGTGACGTGATCCACGTCTGCGCCTACACGCCGGATGGCCAGCGCTGTGCCATCACGGGACTGCGCGGCGCGCTGCCGGTGTGGGAGCGCGCGGGCTACGTCGTGGTGCGTGAGGTAGCGACCGAGGCGGAGGCAGGGCGCTGGGTGGCGGATGCGACAGATGGTGGGGTAAGCGCCGACGATATCGATCTCGCTGACTATGTGTCGCCGGGGCCACAGGCAACCATCAACCTGGGGATGCTTCTGTCGAAGCTTCGATATGAAGAACTCCTGGATGCTGAAGCCCGCGTCGCTGCGCTCGAAACGCTGGCGCGAGCGGCGGTGCGGTTCATTGATCGCGACCTTATGCCCCGCTACGTTGAGTTGCTCGAAGCGGCCGGGATTCCACGCGAGCGGAGCGTTGCGGTTGAAGACGCGAAAACGCTCTTGGCTGACCCGCTGGCGGTGGCGCTGCTGGCGCGCGAGGACGGGGGAGCGTGATGGTCGACTTGGTTGCACGCCTCGTCATTACGGTGTTTATCTGCCTTCTGGTGTTTGGCGTAGTTGCAGGATACACCGCGTTTGTCTTTAAGATGTGGGCTAAAGAAGCTCAGCAAGAGTTTGAGCAATGGGAGCGAGAACAGCATCGTTGGTCTAACGTGCGAAGCTCAAGAAGTGGGCCATTTGTACTACGCAAACAGACGCATGATGAAAGGAAAGTGTGATGACACGTCACAACCGAGATACGGGTGTGTTTGCTGATGCGGAGACGTGGCGCAAGGCGTGGGCTGAAGCCTATGAGAGT
>JBFXAN010000162.1:0-13994 GCA_050184225.1 Dehalococcoidia bacterium
TCCTCATCGGCAAAGGTCATGAGTCGTTGCGCTCCCGGCAATGGGCAGTCGGCAATCGGCAATGGCGAGTACGGTGTTCCATTGCCCATTGCCGACAGCCCACAGCCGCTACACACGGTGCATCGCGTCGAAGATCTCGCGTCGCTGGATGTTCACCTGGACGCCCAGCGATGCGCCGGCCGTGTCGAGCGATGATTTGACGGCGGCAAACTCGCCCAGCATCGTGTCCAGGCTCACCAGAGCGATCATGGTGAACAGGTCGCCCATCGTCGCCATGCGGATGTCTTCGATATTGATGCCGTGCTGTGCCAGAACGGCGGAGACGCCGGCGACGATGCCGACGCGATCTTCGCCGATCACCGTGACCACGGCCCGACGGGCTGCCGTGTCCGCTGCGTTCATGCTGCTGCCGTACTCCACTCGATGCGTGTGTTGCAAGCATCATAGCGGCCGTCGCGCGTATACGGACCGTGCTGAACGCGCCGCCGCGCCTGCGGTAGAATCGCCCTACCAGCGCCGTCTGTGTACAGGCGCCGAGATTGGAGCCGCGTGTGAACCCGAATGGACCCGACGCCACATTCTCGCGGGTTGATCGCTCGCACCGAACCTTCATCGACTACATCGAGCGTACCCGTGCCCACTACCTGGCCGAAGGATTCAATAACCCATACCAGTGGGCCTTCTTCGACACCGTCCCGTTCCAACGGTTCGAGAAACCCGCCGCCGCCTCACGTATTGCGTTGATCACGACGGCAGCCGAGTTCCAACCAGATCGCGGCGACCAGGGGCCGCATGCCCCCTACAACAACGACGCCAAGTTCAGCGATGTCTACCAGCGGCCGATCGACCCGCCGCCTGACCTCCGCATCTCCCATATCGCCTACGACCGCACCAACACCGTGCCGGCCGATATCAACGCCTATTTTCCCCTCGCCCAGATGAAGGCGTTTGTCGAACGGGGCGGGATCGGCAGCCTGCCGTCCCGGTTCTACGCCGTGCCGACCCTCCGTAGTCAGCGACACACGATCGAGATCGACGCCCCGAGCATCCTCGCGTGGTGCCGGGAGGATGCCGTCGATGCCGCCGTCCTCCCCGCCGTTTGACCGGTCTGTCACCAGACCGTGAGTCTGGTCGCCCGCCACCTCGAAGCGAACGGCATCCCCACCGTGATCGTCGGCTGTGCCAGGGACGTCGTCGAACACTGCGGGGTGCCGCGGTTCCTGTTCTCCGACTTTCCGTTGGGGAACCCTTGCGGCCGCCCCTTCGATGTCGAGATGCAGCACGCGATTCTCGCGATGGCGCTCGACCTCTTGGAGTCCGCTCTCATGCCGCGCACCACCGTGCAGACGCCATTTGTCTGGGACGCTGACCACGCCTGGAAGCAGCGATACCTCAACAGCCCCGCCGCCGCCGAACCGGGGAGCACGCAAAGCCAAAGAGGCTAGCTCGGGTCTGCCCCCGCGGAATCGGACCATCGCTCGAGCAGGTGATCGCGCAGCACCCGCGCGGCGCGGGAGAGATACCGATCGTCCCGCCAGGCCAGCGCCAGCGTTCGCCGTGGCGCCGGTGGGTGCAGCCGCACGCCCACCGGCCGGTCCGGACTTCCGTCCAGCGCGAGCCTGGGGACGAGCGTCACGCCAAGACCCGCCGCACACAGGCGCAAAACCGTCTCCGTCTCGCCGCCGTCCAGCACCACCCGCGGCCGGAACCCCGCCTGATGACAGGCGGACAGCACTGACTCCCGCAGCCCATATCCCTCGCGATACAGGACAAACGGCTCGCCCGCCGCCTCGTCCAATCCAACAGCATCACGCGTCGCGAACCGATGCTCCGGCGCGACGCCGAGCAGTAACTCCTCCTCGACGATCGTCCGCACCTGAAGCGACGCACGATGCGCCGGCAGCGTCACCACAGCCAGATCGATCGCACCGGAAACAAGATCGCCTTCCAGCGCCACCGCCCCGCCTTCGAACAGCCGTACCTCGATCGCCGGATACTCCTGGATGAACGACCCCAACCAGGACGGCAGCAGGTGGATGGCGACGGTCGGCGTCGTTCCCAGGCGCACGACACCAGAGGGTGCCGCAACCTGTTCGGCAATCTCCTGTCGCGCGTCATCGACCGCTGCCAGCGCTCGACGCGCGTATGGCAGCAGGCTCGCCCCTGCCGCCGTCAGCCGCACGCTCCGGCTGGTGCGCTCAAACAGTGCCGTACCGACCTCCCGCTCCAGCGCCCGAATCTGCTGACTCAAGGACGGTTGCGCGACATGTAGCTGCTCCGCCGCCCGCGTGAAGTTCCGCAACTCCGCCACCCGCACGAAGTACTCCAACTGCCGCAGTTCCATCTCCCCGATCCTCAGAGCGTGTTTGAGACGCGTGTCCATCGGCCCACCGTGTCATCCTGAGCGACAGCGAAGGATCTCGGACGTTATCAGACCTCCGAGATCCTTCGCTGTCGCTCAGGATGACACGGGCACGTCATGTCGGTGATTCCAGTTCGCTCTCTTCAATAGCTCGTGCCTATTGATGATAGAACATCTACGTCTTGGACATCTCAATCATGTGCCCATAGCGTGAAGGTGTGAGGGGTAACACCCCACACGGCCGATCCGCCCGAAACCCCGACCCAGAAAGGACATACTCGTGAACACAAACACCGTGAGCTTCATGTCCGATATCGAGACGCGCTCGACCGGCGTCCTCGTCATCGGCGCCGGCGCGGCGGGACTCCGCGCCGCCATCGAACTGCACCAGCGCGGTGTGTCCACCATCGTGCTGGGCAAGCGGGCGCGCGACGACGCCCATACTGTCCTCGCCGCCGGCGGCATCAACGCCGCCCTCGCGACGATGGACCCGGAAGACACGCCGCTGATCCATGCCGCCGACACGCTGCGCGAGGGCCGAATGCTCGGCGACCCTCGTGCGGTCGAGATCCTCTGTCGGGAGGCGCCACGTGCGATCGAGGAACTTGTCGAGTGGGGCGCAGACTTTGCCCGCGACGACGACGGCCGTCTGCTTCAGCGATACTTCGGCGCTCACCGCTACCGGCGCACCTGCTTCTCCGGTGATGTGACGGGCAAAGCCGTGCTCTTCGCGCTCCTCGCCGAGGCAGACCGTCGTGCCATCGAGATCGTGGGTGGCGTCTACGTCACCGGCCTCCTGCGCGACGCGGACGGCATCTGCGGCGCCGTCGGCATCCAGCTCGCGGACGGACGCCCGATCATCTTCGCCGCCCGTGCCGTCCTGCTCGCCGCCGGCGGACACATCCGCGTCTACCGGCGCAGTTCCTCCCGCATCGGCGAGAACACCGGCGACGGCATGGCGCTGGCCTTCCGCGCCGGTGCGGAGTTGATGGACATGGAGATGGTTCAGTTCCATCCCACCGGCATGGTCAGTCCGCCCGATCTCGAGGGGACGCTCGTTACGGAGGCCGTGCGAGGCGAGGGCGGCATCCTCACCAATGCTGGCGGCGAGCGCTTCATGCGGCGTTACGATCCCGACCGCCTGGAACTGAGCACCCGCGACCGCGTCGCCCTGGCGATCGCCACCGAGATCCGTGAAGGGCGGGGCACGCCGGCAAACGCCGTGTATCTCTCGCTTGGTCACGTCGCGCCGGAGGTGATCGCGGAGCGACTGCCAAGGATGCTCGCCCAGTTTCGCGACGTCGGCATCGACATCACCCGCGAGCCGATGGAGGTGGCCCCGACCGCCCACTACTCGATGGGGGGTGTCCGGGTGCGACCGGAAACGCACGCCACGACCATACCCGGACTCTTCGCCGCCGGCGAGGTCACGGCCGGTGTCCATGGTGCCAACCGTCTCGGAGGCAACAGTCTGGCCGAGTGCGTCGTTTTCGGCCGGATCGCCGCGACCGCCGCCGCCGATTGGAGCGGGAACCGAGGCGCTCCCGTCCTCGATGCAGCCCAGATCGCGGAAGGGCTGCAACCGCTCGCCCACGGAGAATCAGACCCGGCCGCCGCCCCAGCGCTCGCCGCCGAGCTGCGCGCGCTCATGTGGTCAGACGCCGGCCTCCTCCGCGATGACGCAACACTCCGCGATGCCATCATCCGCATCGAAGACTTGGAAGAACGCGCCCATGCACTCGATGGACATGGATTGTGTGGACAAGCCCTTGCCGCCGCCCTCGATCTGCCCAACCTGCTCATCACCGCCCGCGCTACCGTGCTTTCCGCTCTGACCCGGACCGAGAGCCGCGGCGCCCATCAGCGCAGCGACCATCCCGACACAGACCCCACCTGGTTGCGAAACATCATCTGCCATCGCGACAACGGCTCGATCACCGTGCATATCGAACCCGTCTCTGCGCCATCTGCCGATCTCGCCGCTGCCCTCCGCGACACCGATCGCATTCCCGTCACTCACCACGGGCTTGAATAACGATACCGTTAGGAACTTAAACCCTGATCATCCTCTTCCGCCCTCACCCCCGACCCCTCTCCCGTCGGGACGGGAGAGGGGTCGGGGGTGAGGGCCACTCCCCATCCCGCCACGCAGTACCATGAGTACGTCAACGCAGCCGGCGGCCGAATATGGGAGGCAACGATGCCTGATGAAACCTTCGCATTTCGCGGACTGAGACGCTTCATCGCGCTCGGCGTGATCGCCGGCCTGACGCAGGTTGTCGCCGGGTTGTCGACCCTAGGCATCTTCGGCCGGCGCAAGCGCGTCGCTCCGATACTGAGCAGCGTCTGGCTCTGTGGAACTGGTGTGGTCGCCATCGCTGCCTTTCTCTCCTGCCGGAACGGACGCGTCAGCCTCACGGATCAGGGAGTCGATGTTCGCCTCGGCTGGCTCTGGCGTCAGGTGATTCCCTATGCCACGATCGCCGCTGCCGTGCCGATGGATCGCTCCTTCATCGAGGGTTTCGGCATCCGCACCGACTTCCGTGGTACGGTCGCCGTCGTTCCGTGGGGCACGGATGTCGTCGCCCTCGACCTTTCGCCGCCCTATGACCTACCCATCTTCTTCGTGGTCAAGCAGAAAGATGCGCGTCGCCTCCAGCTTGGCGTTGAAGAGGAAGACCGGTTTGTCTCGTCGGTGATGCAGCGCGTGCTCGCCACGCCGCCGGCTCGCGCCTGACGGTCGCCACGCACCGGCCGTGTCACTGCCCGCCGCACACCCTCGTCACCGTCATGGAGGCGCAAATGGAGCAAGACCAATTCGTCTGGTGGAAGCACGGCGTCGTCTATCAGATCTACCCGCGCAGCTTTCAGGACAGCAACGGCGATGGCATCGGCGACCTCCAGGGTGTGCTCGACCGGCTCGACTATCTCAACGATGGCACCGACCGCTCGCTCGGCATCGATGCGATCTGGTTTTCGCCGACCTTTCCTTCGCCGATGAAGGACTTCGGCTACGATGTCTCCGACTATATCGGCGTCCATCCCGACTTCGGCGACCTGGTGACGATGGACCGGCTGATCGCCGCCTGTCACGAGCGCGGCATCAGAGTGATGCTTGACTTCGTACCGAACCATTCCTCCGACCAGCATCCCTGGTTCATCGAGTCCCGCTCCGGCAGGACCAATCCCAAGCGCGACTGGTATGTCTGGCGCGACGCGAAGCCGGACGGCAGCCCGCCGAACAACTGGCTCGCCACCTTCGGCGGATCATCGTGGGAGTGGGATGAGGCGACCGGCCAGTACTACCTCCACTCCTTCCTCAAAGAGCAACCGGACCTGAACTGGCGCAATCTTGAGGTCGAGCAGGCGATGCTCGATGTGCTTCGATTCTGGATGGATCGCGGCATTGACGGTTTCCGGATCGACGTCGTCGGCATGATCCTGAAGGATCCCGAACTCCGCGATAATCCCACGAACCCCGATCCGCGCGTTGCCGAGATCTACGGCCAGGCCTGGGCGCAGGAGCACATCTACGACCGCAACTTTCCTGATGTCTTCGACAAGATGCGCGACATTCGCCGGACGACGGACGAGTATCCCGACCGGATGGCGATTGGCGAAGCCTTCGGCGACGCCGCTACCCTGATGCGCTTCATGGGTGGTGAGGCGCTCGACGGCCTACACCTTGCCTTCAACTTCCAGCTGATCCGCGAAGGCCGCACGTCGGAGGGGAACACGGCCTGGGATGCCGTTCGCATTCGTCGCGTCGTTGACCAGACGGAAGCCGCCTTACCTCAAGGCGCCTGGACCAACTACGTCTGGGGCAACCACGATGTCTCTCGGTTCATCAGTCGCTACAACGTCGATGGGCGTGGCCGCGATCGGGCACGCATCGCCGCCATGCTGCTGCTCACGCTCCGAGGCATGCCCTTCATCTACTACGGCGAAGAGATCGGGATGGAGGACGTTCCCATTCCCGAGGACCGTGCCCACGATCCCGCCCGCTTTGCCGGACCCAACCGCGACCCGGAGCGGACGCCCATGCCCTGGACCGCCGAGCCAGGCCGCGGCTTTACCAGTGGTGAGCCGTGGCTTCCCTTCGGCGATCCGCGGATCAACGTCGCGGACCAACAGGACAACCCCGCCTCCCTGCTCACGCTCTATCGCCGGCTGCTCTGGTATCGCAAAGGCTCCGATGCCCTTCGCTTCGGTGACTACCGGCCCGTCGAAGTTGAGCCGGACCAGGTGTTCGCCTATCTTCGCGAGGCAGACGGCGATCGCCTTCTCGTCCTGCTCAACTTTGGCATCGAAACGGCCGATGTCACGCTGCCTGAGGGCATCGCGCCGAGCGGCCCCGTCGTGTCAACCCGGCCCGACTGCGCCGCTGCCACGATACCCAACGCCCCGATTCGTCTCGCCGAACTGGAAGGGCTGATCCTCACACTGGCGTAGCACGAATGCTGGTGCAGAATGAGCGAGATCGAGCGCACACGAACGAGGTCCGGCGAGGAATCGTATCGTCGATGTGCACAGCATGAATCGCCAATGACCCTGCTTTCCCCTCTTGGCGTGTAGCAGCTCTTGGCGTATCATGACCATGTCGGAGTCCGCCGGACGTATACAGGCGGAGTGGCTCGATGCGGAAGTGATTGGCTTGGACGGCGACCCTAGCACCTTGCTGGTTATGGTCCGTTCCCGGTGGACGGAGCAGATATCCGAAGCGACTCCCCCCTGACCGGGGGAACGTACGCGCGGCCATGCGCCGTGCCCGGAGATCCGCGTCGCCCACCGTGCCACACGCCGGTGGGCATTTCTGTGCCCTGGAGAGTTTGAGGTTCGAGCTTGGGGCCGACGTTCAACCCCGAATTTCGAATCCGGAACGTATGAAGGAGCGTCCGTATGGACCCGGACAGTAGTAGTCGCAGGTTCATCACGCCTCTCGGTGACTTGCCACTCGGCCATTCGTGACCTGGTCCTCCCCGGACCACGCCATGACGCACCGGCCTTCGGCAACGCCCGGGGGCCGATCGCAGGAGGTGCGTCATGGTTCAGGAGACCGTTCTCCACGATGAAATGGTCGAACGCCTGCAGTCGCTCGCGGCCGGCCATGATTCCCGCACGACCGAACAGTTCCTGAGCGAATACCTCGACCGGTATTCCAATCGAGACGTCGCCGAAGCGCTGATCGCCCTCCCCGATCAGCAACTCGCCAACCTCGTCGCCCGGCTCGAAGACGACACCGTTGCCCGGCTGCTCTCCGAGTTGGAGCCGATCGAGGGCGCGTCGCTGCTCCTTCGGCTGACGCGCGTCCGCGCCGCCGATGTCCTCGAAGAGATGGACCCCGACGACGCCGCCGACCTCGTGCTCGCCCTCGGTGACGTGGATGAGCGCGCCGCCGAGGCGATCCTGACCGAGATGGAGCCGCTCGAAGCGAGCGACGTGCGCGAGCTGATCGCCTATCCCGAGGACTCGGCCGGCGGGTTGATGACTACCCGCTTCGTCACGGTTCGACCCGATGCCACCGCCGCCGAGGCGCTCGCCGCCGTCCGCCGCCTCGCCCACGAGGAGCGCACCGAGACAATTTACTATCTCTACGTGACCGGCACCGATCGCATGCTGATCGGCGTCCTCTCCCTCCGCGAACTGGTGCTTGCCCCGCCCGGCGCCCGCGTCGGCGAGGTGATGCGACGCTCCTTCGCCGCGGTCCGTCCCGAGGCGGACCAGGAGGAAGCAGCGCACCTGCTGACCGAGCGCCACCTCCTGGCTGTGCCCGTTGTCGATGGGCACGGCCGGCTGCTCGGCATCGTCACCGCCGACGACATCGCCGATGTGGTCGAGGAAGAGGCGACCGAAGACATCCAGCACCTCGGCGGCTCCCAGCCGCTCGAAGTGCCGTACCCGCGCGCCTCGGTTTGGCTGCTCGCCCGCAAGCGGGTCGGCTGGCTGCTGCTGCTCTTCGTCGCCGAGGCCTACACCGGCACGGTGCTGCGCGCATTCGAAGATGAGCTTCAGGCAGTCGTCGCGCTTACCTTCTTCATCCCGCTGCTGATCGGCACCGGCGGCAACACCGGCTCGCAGGTGGTGACGACGATCATTCGCGCGCAGGCGCTCGGCGAGGTCCGGTTCTCCCACTTCGCCCGCGTGCTCTGGAAGGAGTTGCGCGTCGCGATGCTCCTTGCCTCGGCAATGTTCGTCGCGACCTACATCCGGGCGTGGACACTCGGCGTCGAGATGGACGTGCGTCTCACCGTCGCCGCGTCCGTCGTGCTGATCGTCGTCTGGGCCGCGACCGTCGGCGCCATGCTCCCGCTGATCTTGCGGAAGCTGCGCGTCGATCCCGCCGTTGTCTCGGCCCCGTTCATCACAACGCTCGTCGACGGCACGGGTCTGATCATCTACTTCGAAGTCGCCCGCCGGCTCTTATCACTGTAGCGGGTACGATGTACCACCACGGTGTCAGGTCAATGTGGGCCTTTGCGACCTGGCAATGGTGCATCGTCGTAGGGGGCTTGCGCGGGTCACGCTGAGACAGCGATGCACATAACACCGACCCGCGGTAGCAGTGTCTGATAGGATCGCGCTTGTGACAACCGACTACCACAATGGCGTTCGTGCCTTGCTCTGTACTGAAGGAGGGATCGAGTATTCCTCCCTCAATCCAGACCAGATCGATCAATTCATCGCCGCTGGTACCAACCTGCTCTGGCTCGACATCGACACCGCCGTCACCCGCGACCTGAGTCTGCTCAGGCGTGAGTTCGGTTTTCACGAACTGGCCCTCGAAGACGCGCTCCGCCACCAGCAGCGCTCCAAGATCGATGCCTATGACGGCTATTCATTCCTCATCTTCTACTCTGTTGCCGTCCGCCGGCATCACACGGCTGCCAGGGGAATGCCGGGCGAAGCCGGCTCCGTCAGCCCGCGCAATCTGCTTCGTCTCCATCAGATCAGTATCTTCGTCGGCTCGAACTATCTGGTGACGCTGCACCATGGATCGCTGCCGGCGATCGATGAGATCGCGGCGCGCTGGCACAGCAACCTTGAGAAGGTCGAACGCTCAATTGCCTCGCTGCTCTACTCGTTACTCGATACGATCGTCGACGAGTACTTTCCTGTGATCGACCACATCGCCGAAATCGTCGAGACGGTGGAGGAACGGGTATTCGAGAAGTTCGACGAGGGCGCGCTGGAAGAGATCTTCAGTCTGAAGAAGTCATTACTGGCGATGCGGCGCGTCGTCGCACCCGAGCGGGATGTGATCAACGTCTTCATCCGCCGCGATATCCCGCTGCTCGGCAGCGACAGCGTCGTGTACTTCCAGGATGTCTACGATCATCTTGTACGGGTCACCGACTCGATCGACATCTATCGCGATCTGTTGAGCAGCGCCCTCGACGCCTATCTGTCCATGGCCTCGAACCGTCTCAACCAGGTCATGAAGACCCTTACGTCATGGACGATCCCCTTGATGGCCGGCGCGCTGCTGGCCGGTATCTGGGGCATGAACTTCGACCACATGCCGGAATTGCACTGGCGTTTCGGCTACCTGTTCGCGCTGATCGCGATCACCCTCACGATCGTCATCATCGCCGGCTTCTTCAAGCGCAAGCGCTGGCTCTGACGTGGGGCGAGCGATCCGCACAGAGGCGGCCCATTGCAGCGCACCGAGAAGGCTACGATGGTAGTCCTGGCGCCGCCGGCTTGGGGCGCTCTCGCCGCGCTTCGCGATCCTTGGCCAACTCGGACGTCAGCTGGGCGACATAAATCACGATCGTCGCGGCGAGATAGACAAACACCAGCGCCGCGACGACGCCGCCGATCGCGCCGTAGACCTCCTGATAGTTGCCAAAGTGCCGTACATACCAGCCGAATCCGGCCTTGGCGAACTCAAACGCCACCGCCGCCAGCAGCGCTCCAACCCACAGTTCCGGCATCTTCGGCCGGCGATTCGGAATCAGACCATAGACGACCAGAAACGTAAGGAACGAGAGAAACAGCGGGATCAGCATCGTGATCGGCCGCCAGAGTGAATCGAGCACGTTCGCCGGCACATAATCGCCGGCCCAGAGGCGGATCGTTGCCAGCACTGTCGTTGTGGCAACGGAGAGGGTTGCCAGCACCATCGCGCCGACGACACTGAGCAGATCGGTGACGGCACCGCGGACGAAGGAATCTGCCCGTGGCACATCGAAGGCGCGGTTGAGTGCCCGACGCAACGCGCGAAACATGCCGCTCGCCGTCCAGGCCATGCCGAGAACGCCGATCAGACCGATCAGGCTGCTGTCCGTCTCCGTCACGCCGAGCACGACTGATTCGACCTGGCGCTGAAGATTTACCTCGTCGGGAAACTGATCGACGATGGCGTTGACCACGCTCTCCTGAATCTCGGCGTCGCGGGCGATGATGCCGAAGACCGCAACCAGAAATGTCAGCAAGGGAAACAACGAGAACAGCACGTAGTACGAGATCGCCGCCGCCGATGTCGTCCCGTCCTGTCGCTGGAACTCGTGGAACGCCCGCCAGAGGACATCGACGACGTACACCTGCCGCGCCGACCGCTCCATCACGTGCAACGTCGCGCCGATCCTCTTTAGCATGCTTCGCCGGACCTGGCCCCGCGCCTCGGAAATTCTCGCGCTGGTGGATTAAAGTGACTCGATCCACACGCGCGCCAACTGACAAAAGGTGTACAGTCTACGCGTCGAACGACCCGTGATGACCTTTCGGCTTCGTAGGAAGCAGTTGACCAGTACCGACCGCCGGCAGCCTGCTCGGCATTGAGCCGCCGGCTTCCAGAGGAGCTTCTGCCGCCACTCGACGGCGGTTCAGAGCAATTGCATCGGTATCGGCGAGGGCTATTCATGGAGGTTTTACCATGCGTGACTGGTTCGACGAACTCGAGCCGACAACACAGGACTATCTTCCCAACATCATCGCCGCCCTGATCATCCTCGTCATCGGCTGGCTCATCGCGATCGTGGTCTCTTCGATCGTGCGGGGCATCCTGCACCGCACCACCTGGGACGAGCGACTGGCCCGTTCGATGGGCGTCGATCGTGAGGGCCGCAACGTCGATGTCGGGAACTGGATCGCGAAGGCGGTCTTTTGGGTCATCCTCATCTTCACGTTCGTTGCCTTCTTCGACGCGCTCAACATTGCCGCGGTCAGCGGTCCGCTCGATCAACTCCTGTCGCAGGTGTTCTTCTATCTGCCGAGGATCGTCGGCGCGGGCATCCTGCTGCTCATCGCCTGGATCGTGGCCCGTGTCGTTCGCGCGCTCGTCACACGCGGATTGGAAGCGGTCAACGTCGACGAACGGCTCGGCAATGAGATGGATGCGCAGCGCCGCCCGGCGACGGCCGCCACCACTGCCGACCTGCCGCAGGCGCAAACGCCGGCCCAGCAACCGGCGGCGCCCCGCCCGTCGGTCGCGCAGACGCTCGGTGATGTCGCCTATTGGCTCGTTTTTCTCCTCTTCATCCCTCTCATCTTGAGCGCGCTCCGGCTGCCCGGTCTGCTGGAACCGGTGCAAGCATTCATCGAAGTCGTCCTCACCTTTATTCCGAGTCTCGCCGCTGCTGCCATCATTCTCGTGATCGGCTGGTTTGTGGCGCGCATCCTCCAGCGCATCGTGACCGGGTTGCTCAACGCCGCTGGTGTCGATCGCCTGGCGGAACGGGTTGGCGCCGACCAGGTTCTCGGCACGCAGACGATTTCCAGTTTGCTCGGCTTGCTCGTCTATGTGCTGGTCCTCATCCCCGTGGTGATCGTCTCGCTCGACACGCTCGGATTGACCGCCGTCAGCGAGCCGGCGAGCGCCATGCTTGAGTCCGTCTTCAACGCCATTCCCCTGATCTTCGCCGCCGCGGTCATCCTGATCATCGCCTACTTCGTCGGACGGTTGCTCTCCAGCCTCGTTGCCGGATTGCTGTCGGGCTTCGGCTTCGACAATATCCTTCAGCGACTCGGATTCACCCAGCAACAGACCGTCGGCGAACGCACGCCGTCGCAGATCGTGGGGTATGTGGTTCTCGTCGCGACGATGCTCTTCGCGTCGATCGAGGCGGCTGAGGTGCTCCGGTTTACACTGCTGGCCGACATCATCCGTGACTTCACGGTGTTTGCCGGCCAGGTCGTCATGGGCCTGATCATTCTCGCGATTGGCATCTATCTCGCGAACCTCGTCTACGGTCTGGTGCGCGACAGCAATGTTGCACAAGCCGGACTCCTGGCGATGGTTGCCCGCGTGGCAATCCTGGTGCTCGCCATTGCCATGGCCCTGCGGCAGATGGGGCTTGCCCAGGACATCGTGAACCTTGCCTTCGGACTGCTGCTCGGCGCCGTCGCCGTGGCCGCGGCCATCGCCTTTGGCCTCGGCGGACGGGAAGTCGCGGGACGTGAGTTGGAGCGATTCATCGAAGGACGCCGTGCTGCCCAACCGCTGCCGGCCGGCCCATCATCGTCGCCCATCTCCACCTCCCCGGCAACTGAACCCGCCGATCAACCGCCGAATCCACCGGCAGAATCATAGGGACGTTGGAGGGACGGCCCTCACCCCCGACCCCTCTCCCGCTCCGGCAGGAGAGGGGAGCCTCAATTAACCATCAACACTCAGTTCTCCCCCTCTCCCGTCCCGACGGGCGAGGGGGACGGGGGGTGAGGGCCGTCCCCACCCTCGCCTTGCTATAATCGCACCGCTCCGCGTGATCAAAGTGAGGTGATAGCAATGGTCGATCGCTCGGCAGAAACGATCTGGAACGGCGACTTGATGAGCGGCAGCGGTACCCTCTCGACTTTGTCCAGCAGCGTGCTCAAAGATACACCGGTCACCTGGGCGGCGCGTACCGAGGTGCCCGAGGGCAAGACGAGTCCCGAAGAGATGCTCGCCGCCGCCCATGCGAGTTGCTACGCTATGGCGCTCTCCGCCCATCTCGGTCGGAGTGGCACGCCGCCCGAGCGCTTGCACGTCACCGCAACCGCGACCTTCGAGCGTGCCGGCCAGGGTTTCAAAGTGTCGCGCATGCGGCTCGATGTCCGTGGCCGCGTACCCGGACTGGATCAAGCCCGCTTTGCCGAGGCCGCCCGTGCCGGCGAGCAAGGGTGTCCGATCTCCAACGCCCTTCGCAACAACGTCGAGATCACGGTCAACGCCATCCTCGAGTAGCCTTGGGCGCGGCGTTTGCGACCCAAGGGGGGCATCCGACCGGCGTCACCTTGTCCCCAGTGGTCGTGACGCCTCTGCTCCTCGACCTCGACCGGCTGCGCCCTGAATGGCGCGACGCGATCAATCGCTCAGAGCGCGGGCTCCTCGAAGCTGTCGCGCAGGCAGCGTCGCCGCCGGATGCACCATTGCCACCGCACGTCGTCGCGTTGGTCGTGCTCAGCTCGATCAACTGGACGCACTATTGGTTCGACCCGAACGGGCCGCTCTCGACGGACGATCCGGCGCATGGTATGGCGACGCTCTTCGCACCGCTGGCGTGCCCTCCCCGTTAGCCCTCTACACTGAGGCGACTGATGTGGGTTAGTGAGATGAGTTGGCAGAGTGAATCCTCGGTCGGATGGTGGTTGTTGCGAGGCAACGACCATGACGACCGAGGACTTGCTCATTGTACTGTTCTGCGCGATCGAC
>JBFXAN010000163.1:0-13921 GCA_050184225.1 Dehalococcoidia bacterium
TCGTCCGCCGCGGTCATCGTGCCGGCGTCCTGGATTACGCCTGCCGGCACCCCGGCCGTCTGCAGCCGGCGCATCGCTGCATCCGCGTCCTGTTCGGCGCACCAGCGGGCAAGCCGATCGTCCACCAGTGCACGATGCATCCGCCGGCCTTCGACCGCCGTGAGACGCCTGTCTTCGATGAGCGTCGGGTCGCCGATCGCGGCGCAGAGCCGGCGCCAGTCGTGGTCGTCGCGCGCTGTGATCGCCAGCCAGCCATCGTCGCGGCAGCGATAGACCTCGTTCGGCACGACGTCTTCAAACGGATCGCGGTTGCCCTGCGGCTGCGCCGCGCGGCCGTTGGCGAGCAGGTCGAGATAGGCGGGGCCGGCCAGGTAGGCGCCGACCTCCAGTTGCGAGAGATCGACCAGCGTGCCCCGGCCGGTGCGCCGGCGGGCCTCCAGCGCCTCCAGGGCGGCGAGCGCGCCGGCGAGGCCGCTGACATGGTCGTTGAGCGAGAGCCCTGGGCCGATGTCACGCCGGCCCGGCGGGTTGGTGAGGTAGGTCAAACCACTGAGGGCGTGGATCGTCGGCGCGTAGGTGACGAAGTCGCGCCAGGGGCCATCGCGGCCGACCCCGGTCAGGTTGAGGTAGATGATCCGCTCGTTCCAGCGGCGGGCCGCCGCATAGCCGATGCCCCAGCGGTCGAGCACGCCGGCGCTGAAGTTGTCGATGACGATGTCCGATTGCTCGACCAGCGACCGGAAGGTGTCGACCGCCCGCGGGTGCTTGATGTTGAGGGCGGCGCTACGCTTGCTTCGGTTCCACATGACGAAGTAGGGGTGCTCGTTGCCGCTGGCGCCTTGGGAGCGGGTCTCCGTCTGGATCTTGATCACGTCGGCGCCCAGGTCAGCGAGGATCCGGGTGGCGTAGGGACCGGCCAGCACCCAGGTGAAGTCCAGCACGCGTACACCCGCCAGCGGCTTCGTCGCAGCACCATCACCGTTCCGGTGCGATGCCGCATCGCCGGATTCGGACGGGCGTGCCGGCCAACCCGCGAGCACCTCGTCGACCGAGGAATCTGATGCCGGCGGCGGTTGAGCCGGCGGCGGTGGCGTGCCTTCCATCCGGACCAGGGGTCCCGGCGTTCGCACGGGCGGTCCGTCCCAGGCGACGGGTCGAAAGAAGCCGCGCGCGGTCAGCTGCGGGCTGGCGGCGACTTCGGCGACGTTCAGCACTTCACCGAAGGGGAGATGCCGCCGCTGTCCTTCGAGGAAGAGGGCGTGCGCGTCCTTGGTCGCCGCCCAGGCGCGCAGCGTTGCCATCAACCGCGGCACCTGCTCCCGCACCTGGGCAAGCTCGCCGGCCAGGTCGGCGACGGCGGCGGCCATGCCGTCCTCCGCCACCCAGGCGACCAGGCGCGGCAGGCTCGGCGCGGGCGTGACCATCACGTGGCCATCGGTACAGGGCATCACCGCGTAGGCGCCGGACCAGTGCAGCGACGCCTGCCGCGGCGCGATCGCCACCGGCAGCAGGTGGCGAAAGAACCAGAACATCAGCACCTGCTCGGTGCAGGTGGCGACGCATTCGTGCAGCGATAGGTCGATCTGCTGTCCCTGGCCGTCCTGCCGGGCGGCAGAGACGCCGGCCAGTCCGGTGATCGCGGCGAAGAAGCCGCCGACGTTGACGGACTGCCGCCCCCAGCTGTTCAGCGGCTGCTCCGGCTCGCCGGTGACGGAGAGGACGCCGCCGAACGCGGCAGCAACGAGATCGCTCGTCTGCCAGCCGGCGCGCGGCCCCTCCCGGCCGAACGGCGTCAGCGAGACGTGAACGAGACGCGGATTCAGGGGATGGAGGTCGGCGTAGTCGAGGCCAAGCGCGGCCAGCCGCCCCGGCGGCTCAGTCTCGATCAGCAGGTCGGCGCGGGTAGCCAGGTCTCGGAAAGCGCCCTGCCCCACGGCGCTGGCCAGGTCGAGCGGCAGCCGGCGCGTCCCCGCGTCGTACCACCAGTTGAGCAGCCCGCCCCGCGCGGCGGCGGCGCCGGTCATCGGCGGACCGGGCGAACCAGCACGCAGCCGGACGACATCCGCCCCCGCCTCCGCGAGCAGCTTCCCCGCCAGCCGGCCGCTCTCGTCCGTCAGATCAAGCACCCGCAGTCCCGCCAGTGCGCCGCCTTCCACCATCTCCACCTCACGGTATAGCCCTGAGTCTGTTCCCTGAACGCCTACACTCCACCCGACGATGCACAAACTCTAAATTCTTGACGCCGTCGTATCCGGCAGCACGGACATCCTACCCGTGCGGAGGCGACGCTTCGCCGATTGATGCGTGACTAGCAGTGCATGTGGACATCCACCCGATGACGCGGCGACGCACTATACGCCGACGGCGGCGGCCTCCACCGGCTGCAGGCCGAGAGCCTGTCTCGCCGCGCGTGCCACCTTCTCCGGCGTCGGCACATACTCATTCTCCAGCACAGCGGAGAACGGGATCGGCGTGTTCCGCGCCGTCACCGACATGATCGGTGCGTCGAGGTAGTCGAAGACCAGTTCACCCATTGTCGCGGCGATGTCGCGCGCCACGCTGCACCGAGGATGCGACTCGTCCACGATCACCATCCGGTGGGTCCGGGCGAGCGACGCCAGCAGCGTCTCCGTATCCACCGGCGCCAGGGTGAGCAGATCGATCACCTCGGCATCAGCTCCGTCCGCCGCCAACATCTCCGCTGCCTGCATCGCCGTGTGCGTCGTCATCGACATGCCCACCAGCGTGATGTCTTTCCCCGGACGCAAGATACGTGCCGTACCGATCGGGAACTCGTACGGTTCTTCCGGCACGGGACCCGGTCGCGCCTGGAGGAATTTATGGTCCATGACGATCACGGGGTCGTCGTCTCGGATTGCGGCCGTCATGAGCCCCTTGGCTGTATAGGAGTCAGAGGGAGCAACCACTTTGAGTCCAGGGATATGCACAAAGACAGGGAATAACGTCTGGGAGTGCTGAGCCGCGGATCCGCCACCACGACCTTGCCCCGGGTCGGCACGCATGCCAAAGGCAGTGCGGATCGTGAGCGGCACCGCCGTCTGACCACCGGTCATGTAACGCATCTTCGCGGCTTGGTTCAGAACTTGATCGTACGAGACGCCGATGAAATCCACCATCATCAGTTCGACGATCGGGCGCAGTCCGCTCATCGCCGCACCAACGGCCGCGCCGATGAAGCCTAACTCGGAGATCGGCGTATCAAGCACACGTTTGTCGCCGAACTCTGTGATCAGGCCCTTCGTCGCGCGCCAGGGTCCACCCCAGGCATCGATCAGGCCTAGTTCCGCGCGACCCGCCGCACCAGCGATGTCCTCGCCCATGATGAGCGTCATCGGGTCACGCTGCATTTCCTGGCGGATCGCTTCATTGATAGCCTCGCTGTACCGCAACATTCGATCGGTCATTACAGCGCCCCCTTTGGTGGATTGGCGAATACGTCGTCGTACAGCATCTCCGGTGAGGGGAGCGGCCCCTCCTCCGCGAAGCGCACTGAGTCCTCGATCAGCGTCAGCATTTCCTGGTCGACCCCGTCCAGGTCATCCTGCTTCAACTCGCCGGTGCTGGTCATCCGCTGGCGGAACTGAACGATGGGGTCCCGCGCTCGCCAATACTCCTCTTCGTCTGCCAATCGGTAGCGATGCGGGTCGTCACCGAGGAAGTGACCGTAGAAGCGGTAGGTGCGAGCTTCGATGAAGGATGCACCGTCGCCTGCGCGGGCGCGATTGACCGCCTCCCGCACCTTCTCGTACACATCGAATACATCCATGCCGTCCGCCACGACGCTGTGGATGTTGTACGATGCTCCCCGATTGACGATCTCGCCGGCGATTGCGTATTCCACCGGCGTGCTCTCGGCGTAGAGGTTGTTCTCGCACACGAAGATCATGGGAAGCTGCCAGATCGCGGCGAGGTTGGCGCTCTCGGCGAAGACACCTTGGTTGATCGCGCCGTCACCGAAGAAGGACACCGCGACCTGATCCGTGCCGCGAAATTTTGCCGACAAGGCTGCACCTACTGCATGCGGGATCGCGCCACCCACAATCGGGTTGACGCCGAGCATGCCTTTGTTGAAGTCAGTAATGTGCATTGAGCCGCCCTTACCGCGGTTGGTGCCCGTCACCTTGCCAAACAATTCGGCCATCATCCGTCGCGGGTCAACGCCCTTCGCGAGGCAGTGACCGTGACCGCGATGGTTAGTGGCGACATAGTCAGCGTCGGTCAAATTGACGCAGACGCCCACCGCCACAGCTTCCTGGCCGACATAGGAATGGCCGCTACCCAGCGGAGCACCGGTCTCGACCAGTTTCTTGAAGCGCTCCTCGAACGTGCGAATGAGCACCATTCGTCGATACATATCGACGAGGATATCGCGCGGGATCTCCACGACCTGCGACGTTGTCATCTGCTAGCCTCCTCTCCGGCTATGAGCGCCTCAACCGGCCGGGCCAAGGATCGCCTCGGCAACGGCCATGCGATGGTACGACGGAGTACCCATGTACAACTCGGCCGTCTTCTCCCGACCGAAGAACAGATGAAGATCGTGGTCGACGATAAAGCCGACACCTCCGTGCACTTGATGCGCTTCGCGTGTGATCCGGCGGAAGGCGTCGCTTACCCATACCTTAGTGCGGGCGATATCGGCCCGTGCGTCGGCACTGGTGTCCGCCTTCCATGCGGCGTAGTAGGTGATGAAGCGCGAGCTGTCGATGTCGATCGCCATATCGGCGACCTTGTGTTGCAGTGATTGGAAGCTGCCGATTGGCCGGCCGAACTGTACACGTGTCTTTGCGTAATCAAGTGTGGTCTCGAAGACGCGCTGTCCAGCGCCAACCATCTCCGCGCACTCTGACAGGGCAGCGAGGTCGATCAACTTACGGATGACCGGCCACCCTCCACCAACAGTCCCTACAACGGCATCGTGCGGGACCGCGACCTCGCTGAACTGTATCTCTGCCTGGCGATCCCTGGCTGAGGTTATCAGCGGCGTGACACCGACGCCACGGGCGTGCGCGTCGACAAGAAAGAGGGTAATACCGTGCTCTGGATTCTCTGAATCCTCAGTTCGGGTGGCAACGAGAAGCAGGTCGGCGATTGTCCCGTCCCGCACGAACAGCTTGGTGCCGTCAAGGATATAGCGGTCGCCCACGAGCCGTGCCCGTGTACGAATACCATCGGCATGGTAGGAGGCGGACGGCTCAGTCACCGCAAGTGCGATGATCGACTCACCGACCGCGATTCGCGGCAAGAGCGTGGCGCGCTGGGCTTCCGTACCGAACTCTTGTAAGGCCAGAGCGCCCACGACCGCCGTAGAGGCGAGTGGAAGCGGCGCCAGCGCACGGCCGACCTCCTCCAGCAGAATAACTGCATCCATCAGGTTGCCGCCACTCCCCTGATACGTCTCCGCGACGAGCAGGCCGGGCCAGCCGAGTGCGGCGGCCTGTTCCCATTCGCGCCGCGAGAAGCCTTCCTGGCTTGCCTGAATCTCGCGGACCCGACCGAGCGGACACTCGTTCTCGAAGAAGTTGCGAGCGCTATTTCGAAGAAGTTCTTGGGTCTCCGTCAGGCCGAGTTCCATGGAGAGGCCCTTTCTGTGTTCTGGAATATCCCAAGGTGCCCGTAAGCACCGACGACTAGAGGGTGCGCTAACTGCGTGGCAGGCCAAGTCCGCGTGTGGCGATGATGTTCCGTTGAATCTCGCTACTACCGGCGCCGAAGGTGGGCATCACTGACGCGCGGTGGCTGCGCTCGAAGCGGCCCCCAGCCGGCGCCCAGGCCGACCCCGGTGTCAGCTGGCCGTAGAGGCCGAGCAGCCGCGTCCCCTGATGGTAGAGCCGCTGCATGAACTCGGTGGCGAATACCTTCAGCATCGACGCCTCGTAGTTGGGGTGTTGCTCCCTGCTGATCATCCAGGCGACGCGATAGCTCAGCATCTGCGCCACTTCCAGCTCGGTCGAAAGCTGCGCGATCGTATCGCGCACCTCCGGTTCCGCGCGTAGCGGCCGGCCGTCGTAGGCCGCCTCTTTGATCGTGGCGACGAGCGCATCGAAGCCGGCTCTCAGCGTGGCGACAGTGAAGACAGTGATCCGCTCGAAGTCGAGCGCATGGGCGACGTAGTACCAACCCCGGTTGAGCTCGCCGATCAGGTTCTCGCGCGGCACGCGCACGTTGTCGTAGAAGGTCTGATTGGTGCGGCCGTCAGCCATCGTCCAGAGGGGACGTACCGTAATTCCTGGACTCTTCAGGTCGACGATGAACAAGGAGATGCCGCGATGCTTGGGCGCCTCCGGGTCGGTGCGCGTCGCCAGCCAGACGTACTCGGCGCGGTGGGCGGCGCTGGTGTAGATCTTCGAGCCATTGATCACGAAATCGTCGCCGTCCTCGACCGCCCGCGTCTTCAACGAAGCGAGGTCGGTACCGGCTTCCGGCTCGGTGTATCCGAGGGCAAAGTCGAGCTCGCCCGCCGCGATCTGTGGCAGGAAGCGCGCCTTCTGCTCCTCTGAGCCGTAGCGCATCAGGGTCGGCCCCACCTGGCCGACGCCGACCGTGCCGGCGGGCGCGCCGTGATAGGCCATCTCCTCGGAGAAGATGTACTGCTCGAGGATCGAGCGGCCTTGACCGCCGTACTCCTTCGGCCAGGACATCGCCAGCCAGCCTCTCTGTGCCAGCTTCCGCCGGAACGCACGCTCGTCGTCGTAGCCGTCGCCGGAGGCAATCCGCTCGCGCTTGTCCGGCGGCCACTCCTCCTTCAGAAACGCGCGAAGCTCTTGTCGAAACTCTTCGACATTGGCTGGAAGTTCGAAGTCCACGGTCGTCTCTCCCTATCGAAGCGTCACTCGCCGAATTCGGATTGAGGCGGTCGGAGTGTGCGAGCGAGCGCATCTCGGGGCAAGTGCTCGCCGACCGATACGAGTGTGTCCCTCGATAAAGTTGTGTCGCAAGGGGCTATCGGATCGAGGCGTGCGACGATGGGGCCAGCGCCAGCACACGTGGATTGATGGCGGCAATTTGATGGCGACACACATGGGCCAGCCAGCCAACTCCGGAGGGGACCCAATACCGGTTCACTAATGCGGGAACCCGTCAACGCCGGACGCAAGCTCACTGCCATTTGGAAGTTACGCGGATGTGCTTGCGTCTGCACCGGCAAGTTCGTTGAGGATCTCCCGCGTGTGCTCACCCAGCTTCGGCGCCGGGTGGCGCAGCACCCAAGGTGTCGCGCTGAGCAGGTACGGCGCACCAGGCATCACCGGAGCACGTGTAGCTTGGTTCGGTATTGGAATCTCTGTGAAGAATGCGCGGTCCCACCAGTGCAGGTCATCAAGGGTTTCTTCCGGCGCGCGCACCACGCCCCATGCCTGGTCGCGCTCCTGTCCGCCGCGGTAAACCTGTTCGGCGTCGTTTATGGCGATGAACTCTTTCACCGCGTGCATGATCTCCTTGGCCTCTGATGAACCGCGCCCCGGTTGACGTGCCTGTGGACTGTCAAAGCGTGTCTCGCCGAACTGTGCACCGAGACCGCGCTCCTGGAACCAGAGCTTAATCTTCGCCCAGCTCGTGTTGTCTCGACCGACGCCGAAGATGAGGACATCCCGCCCGTCGCGTGCCCGGTAGATCCAACGCTCGGTCCGTGCCACCGAGGCATGTCGCCCAGTTTGGCGCAGTATGTTCTGGCGGCGATAGAGCCAGTACGGCATCCCGATTTCAGTCATACCCGCCAGCGCCTCGTGCATCGAGCAGTCGATGTACTGACCTTCCCCAGTCCGATCGCGGTGGAGGAGAGCGGCGAGGATGCCTAATACCGCGAAGTGTGCGGCCGTGTTATAGCCATGGTCGCCGTGGGGATAGATTGGCGGCGCGTCGGGCGCATCGTCGGGGTCATAGCCGCACATGTTCATCTGCCCGCCCAGCGCGAGCGCCACCATGTCAGACGACTGGTAGGTGGACCACGGTCCGCCCTGACCGAATGGCGTGATCGAACACATAATTAGGTCGGGCCGTTCCGCACGAAGCTTCTCGAAACCGAGGCCGAGCCTATCCATATACCCGACTGGGCATGCTTCGATGACGATGTCAGCCGTGGTGACAAGCCGACAGATGGTCTCGCGGTCCTGCGGGCGTGCATCAAGGTCGAGCACCACCGACCGCTTGTTCGTGTTGTAATACCAGAAGTTGAGCGAACCATCAGGGTCGGGGCGATCACCCGCAAACGGACCGATTGACCTAGCTATGGAACCGGCGGCCGGCTCCACCTTGATCACATCGGCGCCCATGTCTGCCAACAACTTGCCCGCGTACTGGCCAAGTTCGTCGCACAACTCGATTACACGCAGTTCGGCGAGTGGACCCATTCGGACCTCCTGAGACGCATTGGGCTACATGAAGACGCCGGCCGATTCGAGTTCGATGAACTCGTCGTCGGTGATGCCGACGACCTCACGCATCACTTCATATGTGTGCTCGCCGAGGATCGGAGCGGCACTGCGCAACCGTGCGGGTGTGCGGCTCAGAATCGGTGCAAGTCCATCGAAGACGCCTGGTCCGATTTCCTCATGCGCCGCCTCATGCCACCAGCCACGTGCCTTAAGTTGCAGGTCGTGCTCAAATTTGTCCTCCGGTTTCTGGCAGACGCCTGCAGGCACTCCCGCCGCCTGAAGGATGCGCATCGCCCCGTAGTCATCCTGGCCGCTGGTCCACGCCTCGATCCGGCGGTCCAACTCCTCGGTGTGAGCGGACCGGCCGTCGGTGGTCTCGTAGCGAGCATCCAAGGCCCAGGACGGTTCGCCCATCGCTCGCACGAGCGCCTGCCATTCCGCATCGTTGCGGACGGTGATCGCGATCCATCGATCGTCCCCGGCGCAGCGGTAGGTATTGTGCGGTGCGTATGGCACCAGTCCGGAGCGATTACCGGGGGGCATTCCCGGCCGCCGCCAGCCCCGACCGTTTACCGTGAAGTCCAGCACCGCCGGACCAGCTAGCACCATCCCGGTCTCGATCTGCGAAATGTCAATGTGCTGCCCCTCACCGGTGTGATTACGGTGATGGAGCGCCATCATCACCGCTATCGCAGCATAGTAGCCGGCGGTGTGATCGAGATAGCTAAATCCCCAGCCCGCGGGGGGAAGGTCGGGTAGGCCCGACATGAGCGTCAAGCCGGAGAGCGCCTGCGCCGTCGGTCCCCAGGTGCCGTAATCGCGGTCGCGTCCGCTGTGGCCGAACCCGGAGATCGAGCAGTAGACGATCCGCCGGTTGATCTCCTGCAGTTGCGGATAATCAAGTCCCCATGACTCCATCACCCGGCTGGAGAAGTTCTCGATCACCACATCGCACGAGGCGATCAGACGCCTAAGCACCTCCATGCCCATTGGATGGCGGGCGTTCAGTAGGACGCTCTTCTTATTGCGATTGAAGTAGTTGAACATACCCGAGTTGTTTGCTGTCGGCTGCTCGCCCACGATCGGCGGCGCGCGGCGGATCGCATCGAGCGCCTGACCGTGCTCGACCCGGATCACTTCCGCGCCGAAATCGGCGAGCACACGGGTGGCGGTGGGGCCGGCAACGATCCAGGACAGGTCACAGACCCGAACGCCTTCCAACGGGAGCTGGCGTTGAGTGTCGATCGATTCCAGAGTCAACCTCTTGCCTCGCACTTACTCGCACTTAATTGATTGCGACTCGATCCGATGCCGACCGGAAGCGCGGCCATCCGCCAATCTGCCGAGTTCGATGATGATCCAGGCATTCCTAGACCAGCTTGCCACCGCGACCGTCCGGGGCGTCCGGGCGAATCCAGACATTGCGCCAGTTCGAGCCGCCGAAGTAGGAGAGAAAGCCGTAGGTGCTATTGTTGATGCCCGTGGTCCACGGCTGCGAGAGCGTGCATCCCTGCGTCCAGCAGATCCACAGGTAGGTCACCTGGTCGTATGTCCGCTGAAGCATCTGCTGAGTGAGCTTGAGAGAGTCATCCGGGCTAGTGGACGTGCGGATCCTGTCGAGCAGTGTTTTCAGTTCGGGGTCGTCTGCGCCGCCGGGGCTTGTCGCCGCTCCCGGATAGAGCAACGGTGCCGCCTGAGTATCCACGTCGTAGCCGATATAGCTGAACGGTTGGATCATCTCCTTGTACGATCGGTTCAGCGTGTCGGCTCGGTGAACTAACGTGTCTTTGGCGTTGATCTTGAGGTTCACCTTCAAGATGTCGCGCCAGTACTGACCGACGGCAGTGTAGATATTGAAGAAGACACCGGATGCCGGTGCGGGTACTACCAGTTCGACCTCGAACCCGTTGGCATAGCCCGCTTCGGTGAGCAGCTTCTTTGCTTCCTGCGGGTTGAACTGGTAGTACGGTCCGTACTCTGACAGGTCCGGGGGCAGTTCCCGCCCCTGCAGATCATAAGGTACGGGGGAACCTCCCGGCACCCCGGCCCCAGCCAACACGTTCTTTATGAGACCTTCACGGTCGATCGCCATCGACAACGCCCGGCGCACACGAACGTCCTGGAACATCGGGTTACTGTAATTCCAGGCAATCCAGGTTGGTGTGCCGGCCCAGGTGGTGTTGACCACCACCTGCGAGTTGGGTGCTGCCTTGAGCACCTCGTCCAGGATTGGCGGGTCGAGGAAGGTGATGTTGTATTCGTCAATCTTGCCGGCGATGAAGGCGGCTTTGGTATCGGCGTCGGAGGCGTGATAGATGAAGCTCATCTTGTCGGCGAAGGGCAGCTTGATGCTTCGGTACTTTTCCGCCATCCAATCCGGCCGGCCAAAGTACTCCGGGTGACGCTCGGCTTCCAACTTGTCCTGGTATTTGGAGTAGGTGACCATGAATGCGCCGGTGCCGATCGGCCGCGTCTTGAACAGGTCCTGGTTCTCCACATGCTCCCGCGCGAGCAGATTGTAATACGGCAGTTCGACCGTTGACCTGAATGTGAGCGACGGCTCCTTCAGGTCGAACCGGACGGTCGTCTTGTCCGGCGCCGTCACCTTGTCTACGCCTCGCAGTGGCGTGTTCCAGATGCTGTTCTTGATGTACTGCTCGAAGGAATAGACAACATCCTCCGCTGTGGCGGCGCGGCCGTTGACCGGCGGGATGTTGTGAAACGTGATGTTGTCCGGGATCTGGAACGTCCAGACCGTGTAATCGGCGTTGTGCTCAACGTTGGTGGCGAGGTCCGGTTCCTGGGCGATGGTCTCGAGGTTGAGTCCCTCGTGAATCGCGTGATGCATCAAACCGTTCATGAACGCCTGGCCGATCGGGCCGCCGGTGCTCTTGAGAAAGTCCCAATCCGGGAATGGCCCGTAACCGCGGACGATGTGACCACCAACCGCCACCGGCGCCGCGTAGTTGTGCCGGCGGAAGTTGTACTTATAGACGTAGGGATACTTCTGCAACCCCGCCGGCACCTCGGCATCGGCGACGCCCGCCGCATACGGAGGCGTGAGCGTCGTATCCTTCCATTCGCCGCTCGATCCGCCGGCAGCGCCTGCCTGACCGTTTTGGCTGTCGCCCCCGGAACCACCGCCGTCGCCGCTGCAGGCGGCGAGGAACTGCGTGAGCGCCGCCGAACCGCCCAGCGCGAGGATCGTACTGCCTTTGAGCACTGACTGGCGGGAGAGCCGTCGCCGCCAGATTCTTCGCGTCCGCTCGCGGAAGATCGCCGCTGCTTCGTCCATCGGTTGAGTCGTGCGTGTCATCGGGATGCTCCTTTGCACCGGTCATTCGTCGCAAGCGCCGAACCGGAACGACCGGTCGAGCGAGGCGAGGAACTAAGCTAAAGACGGAGACGTGGGTCCAGCACGTCGCGCAGCATGTCGCCGAGCAGGTTGTAGCTAAGTACTGTCAGGCTGATCGCCAGTCCCGGAGCGACGGCAAGCCACGGGGCTCCCACCATATAAGTCTGCACCGAGGCGTTCAGCATCGAGCCCCAATCCGGATAGGTGGCGTTGATCACGCCGAGGAAGCTGAGCGCCGCTAGCAGCAGCAGGTTCGCCCCGGCGGAGAGGCTGAAGAGAATGATCATCAACGGGGCGACGTTCGGCAGAATGTGCCGAAGCAGGACGCGGAGATGACTGCCGCCCAGCGTGCGCGCCGCCTCGATATACTGCGCCTCGCGCACGCCGAGTGTCGCCGAGCGCAGCACGCGGGCGCCGCTCGGCGCGGTGAGCACGACCAGCATCGCCATCGTCCAGCCGAGGCTGCCGCTGAACACGGCCGCGACCACCATGAGTACGACCAGCCCCGGCATCGCCTGCACGGCATCAGCGAACCGCTGAATCAACAGATCAAAAGCGCCGAGCAGATAGCCGGAGAGCACGCCGATGATCGTCGCCAGCGTGACGCCGCCGATCGTCGCGATCAGGCTGATCGTCAGCGTCAGCCGGCCCCCATACAGCAACCGGCTGAAGACATCCTGGCCGACCTGGTCGGTCCCCAGCAGATGCGCTGCGCTGGGACCTTCCAGACGCGGCCCTGCGAACACTTGGTTCCAGGAGTAGGGAGCGATTGCCGGTGCGAAGAGACAGAGCAGCCAGATCGCCGCCAGCAACGCCAGCGCGACGACACCGAGCGGCTTCTGCCGCGCGCGGCGGAGCAGTGTCCCTCCCCAGGAACGCCGGACGGGCACGGCCTGGTCGAGGATCAGCGCCTGTGTCTCATCACGTACCATCGAGCTTCAGCCTCCGAGACGCTCATCCATACCGGATGCGCGGGTCGAGCACCGAATACACCAGGTCGGTAAGCAGGTTTCCGACCATGAGCGCGGTTGAGAAGATGAGAACGTTTGTCTGTACCTGCGGATAGTCCCGCTGGCTAATCGCCTGCAATGTCAGCAACCCGACCCCGCGTAGGGTGAATAGGCTCTCAACGATCACCGCACCGCCGATCAACACCGTGAGCTGCGCTCCGATAATTGTGACCACCGGCAGGAGAGCGTTTCTCAGTGCGTGCCGGACGATCACCGAGCGACTGGTCAGACCTTTGGCGTGCGCCGTCCGGATGAAGTCCTGCCGCCAGACCTCGAGCATCGTGGTTCGCGTCAAGCGCATGATCACGGCGCCGGTCGACAGCGAAAGAATGAACGCCGGAATCACAAACTGCTCGAGGTTGGTAAGCGGGTCCGAGAAGAGCGGGTAGCTTCCCTTAGGGAATGCATAGTGGAATTGGCGACTGGCGACGACGATCACGATAATGCCCAGCCAGAAGTTCGGGATCGCCAGACCTGCAATCGCCACAACTCGTCCGATATAGTCCAGTGGCCCGTCCTGGCGCAGAGCGGACACCACTCCAATAGGCACGCCGATAGCCACAGCGAATGTGATTGCGAGTAGTCCCAGCTCGGCAGTGGTGGGAAGGCGCTCAACGAACGCGGAGAATGTGCCCTGCTTTGAGACATAGCTCGTGCCCAGATTCCCCTGGACAAGGTTCACCAGATATCGACCGTATTGCTCGGGGATTGAGCCGGACAACCCCATATCGCGGCGGATCGCCTCTAACTGATCGGTCGAAATTACCGTAGTGCCGCTTGTGGAGGTGATCTGGGCAAGCAGGGCGTCACCTGGGATCAGACGGAGCAGACCGAAGGTAAGCGTCGCAACGAGCAACACTGTCGGCACCATGAGCAGGAGCCGCCGAATGATGTACGTCTGCATTGGTCACCAGCAATCAGATATCTCTGATTGGAGAACAGCCCGGCGATAGAGGTCACACACCGGACGGAAGAGTTCTACGCATCCTGAACAGAGTTAGAAGAGCGCAATCGGGTTGACTGCCGAGCCCGTGGCCGACGACAGCCGCAACGGCGCAATCGTAAGCAGAAATGCCCAGCGCCCACGGTCCTGGCAGACTTGTGTGACATCCTCAAGTTGCGCATAGTCCATCAGATGCAGGCCCATGTAGACGATCGCGCCT
>JBFXAN010000164.1:0-13915 GCA_050184225.1 Dehalococcoidia bacterium
TGCTCAAGGGCGAGCGCCTGGAACAACGGATAACTGCACAGCTCGCCGATATCGGCAGGCGACCCGCCCTGGTCCGGTCATTCTTCAGGCATCCAAGTGTTGCCTATATTACTGACTGCTGAGTAACTCACGACTGCATCGATCCCAAGCTTCATAGGGCCCCCGCAATAGGTGAGCATTCATCAGAGATATTGAAGGTGCTGGAATTGGGGCAAGGCCCCTTCCGGCCCAATGATGATGTTCCATCGTCCTCGTCGATGTAGGCCCACGTCGTGGAAATGCTGCGGTGGCACGCTTTCGCTGCCAACACTCTAGCTCCGATTTCATTGCTGACGCGGTAGGGACGGTCATTGCTGGCCGCCGCCCCCCGCACAGAACCGTACGTCGGCTTTCCCGCATACGGCTCCCACCACGGGTGGGTGACGGCGAAGCGGCTGTCGTATGCGACCCAACTCTGTTCCACACTGGCCCGGCCCTGTGTCCGGAGCGTGCGTTGTCGGTCCGCATTCCCCGTAGCCCCGCCCTTCGCTCCACCATCTCCGCCACCCGCACGCCGGCTTCGTTCGACGGCTTCCTCGCTACTATGGCGGGGTCCGACTTCTCACCCCCGTGCATCATTGGGTTCGGCTCCTTGCCTTCCCAATGCGGGCCACCGACGCGCCGACGATCGGACGTGAGATCTCCCAGGTTCCGGCGCGATCCCTTCGAAGCGTGATGGGGTCTTTGACCTCGGCAGAGTGGGGCCCCCGCATTGCGGAGAAGGTCATGTTGCCCTCGACACTAGCGACGGTCTCGGCTTCTGCGACTCGAATTTCGTGGCTCAATAGCCCGCCCCTCTCGGCTGGATCGCGCCAGCTTTCCTGGCGCACCGCAAAGTGTCGGTAACCTCAATGAAGGCTCCCCCGGGTTGAGGTAGAATCCGTCTTCGAGTGGAGGCGGATGATGAATCGGACGAGATTAACGGAAGAACAGATCGTGCGGCATTCACCGATTGTAGGGTACCACTCGCTAGGCCTCCTTGGCCCGCGGCGGCAAGCCGCTCATGCTATGCTGGTTGAGTCCATGTCTATACCTCATCGTCCCAACCTCCGGCTTCGTCCGAGCGACCAGTTCACATCACCATCGGGCAAGGCGACGCCGGAGATGGCACGACCGACATATTGCTCAAGCGCGGGCCGCCAAGGGACCAGGCTAAAGCCGATCCCGTCGTCGATCATGGCGAACCGGCCACTCGGGAGCTGGGTCGAGCCGACGAGGGTGACGAGCACGATGGTGAATACGAGAGTAATCTGCCCCCAGAGGATCTTGGTCGCGGACATGGCGACGCAAGATCAAACCGTTACACCTCGATTGCACAAGACCGGCATCGCGGGGAGCGCCTGCGCGGCGGTCCTGGCGTGCAATTCGGATAGACACTTGGAACACATGCACTCGTAACAGTGACGGGGTCGCATGCTGACTTCCTGGAGCGATAGTCCCTCAGTTCGCCGGAAATCGCTCGTCCACGCACGAGCACGCTACGTTGACGTGGATGACAATATGAAGAGCTGCTGTCGAGCCGGGAGACGGTCTTCACGACTTCGCTCGCTCACTGGTTACAGGCCCAGCCCTCGGCTCCGTCTGAAGGACCAGTTCACGTCGCCGCCGGGCAACGCGACTCCCGAGACGACACGACCGATGCGCTCGTCGAGTGCCGGCCGCCAGGGCACCAGGCTGAAGCCCAGCCCATCATCGATCATGGCGAACCGGCCGCTGGAAAGCTGCGTAGAGCCGACCAACTGGCCGGCGACATGGCTTCCCGGGATGGCAGGCCGCCATTCCCGGCCCCGCTCGGTGGCGAGTGCCTTGCCGGCGCGCTCGATGTCACGGGCCTCTAGCCGCTGCACCAAATCTCTTGGCGCACTGACGCGTCCATCGCCGAGTTCGGTGGCATAGCCCTTGTCAGCCAACCATCGCCGACGCTTGGCCAGTGCCGCGGTCACTTCCCGGCCGAACCCGTCGTCCGCCAGAATGGTACGGTGCCGGGACGCCAACTCGCGATCGAGCCAGGTCGCGCCGTCATAGGCGGTCTGCTGCCCGAGGCTCGTGGGCGAGAGAACGCTGATGCGGCCGATCGTCCGGTCCCGCGCCAGATCGTAGGCCTGCCCGCGCTCCAGCAAGTCGGCCGGAACGCGCCACTGGTCGGCGTCGATCCGCTCGACATGTCCCGCCCTGCGCAGCGCCTCCAGGCGCCGGACGTGGGATCGGACGTAGGCGGCAGGATCGCCGCCCAGACGCTCGACGGTGCCGACAGCCTGCTCCAGATGCCTGGCCGGCCGATAGATGCCCTCCTTGCCGGCAATCGCGAGGATGTTGCGGTCCGAGGCGCGCGGTCCGACCTGGCCGGAACCCGCCGCCACGATCATGCCCCGCTGGATATCCTCGGCTCGGGCCGGATCCATCTCGAGATGATGGACACGCCCGTCCACGCCGTCGATCACCAGCCGCAGCCGCTCGCCCATCTCGTCGCCGCCCAGCCCCTTGTCGAGCACACGGCCTACGATCGGCTCGGTCATCTTTTTCCGGTGAAGGACATAGCCCGCGATAGACCGGGCGTCGGCCAGCCCTTCCCGCTCCAATGCCTGATGCATGGTCTTGATGATGTCGCCGTGCTCGCCCAAGTCCCGCAAGACAGGTTCGGCCCTGGGCGACACGGTCCACCGTCCGGGCTCCACTTCGGTGGCCAAGCCCATGCGTTCCAGCTTGCGCGCCCGCTGGATCAGCAGGGCCCGGTTCTGCCGCAGGCTGTCGAGCATGTCCCGGTCCGGCCGCAGGTCGGCGAACTCGTTGCGGCTCCTTTGCTCGGCAATCAGCATGCGGTCGAGCTGGGTGAAGCGGTCGGCATCGATCTCCCGCTCCAGGCTCCGGGATACCTCCTGCTCGGTCTGCCGGCCGAGTTCCCGGGTCACCACCTCGCCCGCCCGCTCCCGGATTCCATGGGCGATGTAGTCACCGGCGATGTTGAGGGTCTTGCCGTCTTCGGTGACGCCGCGGACGATGATGTGGGTGTGGGGATGGCCAGTGTTGTGGTGATCGACCGCAATCCAGTCGAGCCGGGTCCCAAGGTCGGTCTCCAACTCCTTCATCAGTTCGCGGGTGGTAGCGCGGGGATCGGCGATCTCGACACCATCCTCGGCCGACACGATGAAGCGAAACTGGTGACGGTCCTCACGGCCGCGTTCAACGAACGCACGGCCGTCGTCGACATCTCGACTGGCCGAATAAACCTGCCCCTTCTCCCCGTCTTTCGTCACGCCGTCGCGCTGGAGATAGCGTAGGTGGGCGTCGACCGCCTTGGCGCTGACGAACTGCCGTCCCCGGGCAGCGCCGCGCTGCGGATTGAGCTTCACGACGCGGGCCTTCACCGCGACGCGCCGCGACCGCGTGCGGACACCACCGTGCCGGCTCCAGGCGCTCCGGCTCTTCAGCGCCGCCGCCACCGCCGCTCCCCGACCCCGCACATTGAACCGGCCGCTTCCCTTCCCGGTCCCATTCAGCCGGGAAGGATCACCGCCGGCCCGCCGGACGGCCTGTTGAACCTGGCCTGCGAAGCTCGTCGGGGGTGCCCGCACGCCGCCGACGCGGCGTCCGCCAATCCGCGCACTGCCCCGATCCCGGATCTTGCCGGGCCGGAGCCGGAAATCGTCGTCATCGCGTGCCATGCCATGACGATTGGAAGCCGCACGAGGGCCCACAAGAGGCAGACTTCACGGATCGTCGCGGGGCGTAGAAAAGGCCGTTCCAGCGTAGCCGCGGGAGGCTAGGCCTTCGAGCGACGGCGTCCGAAGCGTTGAACTCAAACAATAAATCGATCCAAGCGCCGCTCGCGCATCGCAACAAGCTGACGCGAGCCCTTCAAGAAACAACGTGCAGACAACCATTTCGGCGGATCGCGCCGGCAGCGGGGCAACCCGCTTTATCTTGCCGTCCATGATCTAGGGACCTCCGACTGACGAACCTCATAGGCACGTTCGCGGAAACGATCGAAGCATGTGACCCACAACGCTTCCCATCACGGCAGCCGGTTTGCGTTTCCCCGGCGAACAAACAGTCCGTCCGCTGGTGGCGTCAGCGGAGATACGCCCGCAGCGGAACGACTGACCGACGTTCGGCCTAATGCCGTTTGGAATGTGGACGACGTGGCCGCGGGATTGCTCTGATCGTGTGCAGCGAACAGCGGTGAGTCCTGCCACGACACGGCGCGACGGCGAACGGTGACCTCGTCGTTGGCCTGTCCTGCTCCGATCAGCGGGGCGAGCATGGCGACGTAGAGCTCAGTCTCTGCCGGCAGCTCCCGGCCTGTCGCCAGGTACTGGTCGTAGCGCGCAGGACCTGCATTGTAGGCTGCCAGAAAACCGGGCGAGCCGTAGCGATCATACATCTCACGCAAGTACGCCGCGCCGGCAAGGATGTTGTCGCGTGGCTCATAAGGGTCGGCTCCGAGCCCATGATGGGCACGCAGACCGGCCCAGGTATCGGGCATGATCTGCATCAACCCCATGGCGCCTTGCGGCGAAAGCGCCAGCACGTCGCCGCCACTTTCCATCGCCATCACGGCGCTGATCCAGGATGGCGGTATCCCGAATCGTTGCGCAGCTTCGCGGACAAAGCTTGCATAAGGATCGGCGGCAGATTTGCGCTGAGACTGCGCATCGACAGCGGGCTCAGCATGTAACCTCCCTTCTACCCCGGCCGCGCCCAACACCAGCAGGATGACAACGATCGGCACCGCTGCTTGGGCGACAGCTCGCCGGAGCTTGGCCGGAAAGGAGGAAGGGTCACGACTCTGCGCGAACAAGAGAGCTGCTGCTCGAGCGTGAAAGCGCTGCATGGTCAATCCTCCCTCTCGATCCAGACGGGGTGCGCGCGGCCGATGACGGCGGACGCGGGGATCGAGCCGAAGTACCGCCCGTCCAGAGAGTCCGCCGACTGCCAGTTCATGAGGAAGAGCTCACCCTGGGCGATGACGCGACAGCCCTGCCAGAAGGGAAGCGGCCTGCCCCGTCCGTCGCGCTCGCGCGCCACGCCCATCGCGATCGCATCGACCAGGACCGTGAGCCGTTCTCGGCAGACCGTTTGACCGGGAAGCGCCAGGACGTGCTTCAGCATGGGAACGCCGCGCGGCAGATAGTTGCCATCGACGAGGAAGGTCGCGAGCGGCTCCGGCGGCAGGACAGCGACCAGTTCGGTGACGTAGCGCTGGTCGGTTGACTGCAGGCGGTAGAGCCCTACGGGCACACTTGCCGAGGCGTTCCACATGTAGAGCGGCAGCGGATGGCTGCCGAAGGTGAACGCAAGGAGGCCGACACCGGCGAGCGTGGTCACGAGCACACGCATTCGACCGGTCATGAGCCTATCCGCCGCCGCAGAAGCCAGGCTTTGTGCCGCTCCAAGGTGTAGGGTCTGAGTGCTTCGCCGACCGACAGACGATTGTGAACGTGACGCCAATAGTCCGGTGCTGCATCGGCCGCGTCGATGCCCAGCGACTCGACGATGTCGATCATCTGCAGCACGTGCTTGACCTTCGGCCAGCCGGACGCACGCAGCAGGATGTCGGCGCCAGGACGTACAAACGGCACTGTTGCGCAGGTTTCGCTGGACCGGACGGCACGCAGGATGTCGATACGGGACGCCACCGTGCCGTAGTCGTTGGCCGCCCAGCGCACGAAGGCGAAAATGCTGCCGGGAGCAAAAGACAGGACACGCCGACGCCGATCGAGGATCTGCTCCTCTGCGGCTCGGCCGAAGCGGATCCAATGCTCGATCTGCTTCTCGAGCCACAGGAGCTCGACATGCGTGAGAGCGCTCAAGCGGCACCTCCGTCCCGCGTCGGAGGCACGCGCAAGGACAGTCCCCTTACCGGGAAACCTGTTATCCCCGACGGTTGTCGGTGTTCGAGGTTTCGTGAATCGGCAGGCGAGCGAACGCGAGTCCGCACAAGGATTTGCGTGCATAGATATAGGTCCATGTTTGTGAACTGACCCCAAAATGTGCGATGATTGCGTACTGAGTCGTTTTCCAAATGGAGGGCGATCTGCGGCGCATTCCGCTCAGTCGGCGGTCGCATGTGACCGGGTTCCAGGCCCTCGCGACGGGGGTGGCGGAGCATGAGAGCGCCCTCGAGCGGGACTTCGTGACGCTCGCGAGCTTCCTGGATGCGAGCGCGGTCGTGACGGCGCAGCCGGTGACCATCCGCTTCGAGGACGAAGGCCGACAGCGGCGATATACGCCAGACTTTCGCGTCGACTGGAGCGACGGCCGCTGCGAGATCGTCGAGATCAAGTACCGTGCTGACCTGCGGGCTGGATGGAGCCGCTTCCGACCGGCCTTTGCGGCTGCACGGTACTGGGCGCGGAGCAACGGTGCGCGATTCAGGATCGCCACCGAACGCGGCATCCGTGGTCCGCGGCTCGAGGCAGCGAAGCGGTTGCTGCCGCTCCGGCGCGCGCCAGTTGACGCGGCATTGGCCGAACGGGCGGTTGCCCATGCCCGCGCCCATGCGGCCAGCTTCGGCGATGTGGTCGCTGCGTTGCCGGTCTCGCGTGAAGCGGGTCTCGCCGTGGTCTGGCGGCTGATTGCGCGTGGCACGCTTGTCGTCGATCTCACGATGCCGGTCACGACCGAGACACGGGTGACGACGCCATGAGCGCACCCGAGCTGTCGACGGTTGACGCTGCAGCCTGGGACGAAGCGCGTCGCTGTCTGCCGGTGATTCGCCGGTTGGCGGAGAATCCGGCGCGTAAGCGAAGCGACGTGCTGGCGGCAGCGGCTGATCTCGGCTGCGGGCCGACCCACGCTTATGCGCTGCTGCGGCGTTACCTCACCGATGCGCGGCTCACGAGCCTGCTGCCGCACCGCCGCGGTCCCGAGCGCGGCACCTCCCTGCTTGACCAGGAGGTGGATGCGTTGATCCGCGAGGTGATCGACGCCGTCTATCTGACACGCCAGCGACCACGGATCGTTCACTTGGTCGAGGAGGTGCGGCGCCGCTGCATTGGCGAGGGTTTGCCCATTCCAGGCCGTAAGGCGATCGTGGCACGACTGCGGGCACGTTCCGCCCGCGAGATCGTCGCCAAACGAGAGGGCCCCAAGGCCGCCCGCGACCGCTATCTGCCGGCGGTCGGGTCGCTGGAAGCACACTGGCCGCTGTCGCTGATCCAGATCGACCATACGCTGGTCGACGTGATCGTGGTGGATAGCGAGACGCGAGCGCCGATCCAACGGCCATGGCTGACACTGGCGATCGACGTCTGTACGCGCTGTGTCGCCGGCTTCCATCTGTCGCTGGAGCCGCCGTCCGCGACGTCGGTCGCGCTCTGCTTGAGCCACGTGGCGCTCGCCAAAGAGAGCTGGCTGGCCGAGCGCGGCATCGACGCGGTCTGGCCGGTGCGCGGCATCCCGGAGCGGCTGCACCTGGACAACGCCAAGGAGTTCCGATCGGAGGCGCTGAAGCGGGGCTGCGAGCAATATGGGGTAGCCATCGACTACAGGCCGGTGCGGACACCGCATTATGGCGGCCATATCGAGCGGCTGATCGGCACGATGATGGGCAAGGTCCATCTGTTGCCGGGGACCACCTTCTCCGACGTCCGCGCGAAGGGTGACCTGAACCCCGACAAGACGGCAGCGATGACGCTCGACGAGGTTGAACGCTGGCTTGGCCATGCGATCGCGGGCATCTATCACCGAGACTTGCATCGCGGCCTCGGGATCACCCCTCTGGCGGCGTGGCAGCGCGGTATTGCCGGTGATGGCACGACGCTGGGGCGCGGCGAGCCGATGGCGGTGTGCGATCCGCGCCGCTTCCTGATCGACTTCCTGCCGATCGCCCGCCGCAAAGTCCGGCGCGATGGGGTGGCACTGCATGCGATCGGCTATTGGGCAGACGTGCTCAGCACCTGGATCGGTCATGCCGAGCCGATGATCATCCGCTACGATCCGCGCGATCTTAGCCGCGTCTACCTGCTCGGCCTCGACGGCACCTACTACGACTTGAGCTACCGCGATCTGCGGCGTCCGCCGATCAGCTTGTGGGAGCACCGCTTGGCGCTGAAGCGGCTGCGCGAGGACGGCCGAGCGCTGGTCGACGAGGCCGCAATCTTCCGCACGATCGAGGCGATGCGGGCGATCGCGAATGATGCTGTTCGTGCCAGCAAGACGGCGCGGCGGCAGCGCGAACGCCGTCTGCGCGTCGTGCCCGGAGGGCGCTCCGATCTGCTGCCGATTGAGCCAGATGAGGCCGATACGTTGCGGCAGATCAGGGAGGAGCTGCCGCCCCACGAGCGGATGTTCCCTGTCGAGGAATGGGAATGAGCGGAGACTATCCGCACCTGCATCCATCGGCGCGGCGCGTCGCCGACGAAGACGCTCAGTCGCGGATACGGCGCATCCGCACGGATCGATGGATCGCCTACGCACGGGCGGAGGCCGTCCTGGCGGCGCTGGAGGATCTGCTGAGCTTCCCGAAGCGGATGCGGATGCCGAACCTGCTGCTGGTCGGTTCGACGAATAACGGCAAGACGATGATCGTCGAGAAGTTCCGGCGGGCACATCCTGGGATCGCCGCGGCCGAGACCGATGACGGGGTAGCACTCCTCCCCGTGGTGAGGACGCAAATGCCGCCTGGTCCTGACGAAGGCCGGTTCTTCGGGGCAATCCTCGACGCACTGGGAATGCCGTTCAGCCCGCGCGACCGCATTGCGACCAAGCAGGACACAGCGGTCCGCGTCATGCGCGCCATGGGAGCGCGGCTGCTGGTGATCGACGAACTGCACAATCTGCTATCGGGCACGTCGATGCAGCAACGGCGGCTGCTCAATCTCCTCCGCTGGCTCGGCAACGAACTGCAGATTCCGCTGGTGGGCGTCGGCACGGCCGAGGCGCTGCGCGCGATCCGCAGCGACGACCAGCTCGTCAACCGGTTCGAGCCGCTGGCTCTGCCGCTGTGGACCGATGATGACGAGTATCGCCGGCTGCTGAGCACGCTGGAGGCCGTGCTGCCGCTGCGCAAGCCGTCGCATCTCGCCGATTCCGCAATGGTGGCGCGGATCCTCTCGGCATCCGAAGGAGTGCTCGGCGAGATCATCGCCATCGTCATCCGGGCCGCGGTGCAGGCGGTGAACAGCGGTACGGAGACGATCTCTCCGCGCATGATCGAGAGTTCAGGCTTCATCCGGCCCTCCGAGCGGCGCCGTGTTGCGGTCTGACGTGTTCGAGGTGGCTCCGGCACCGGCGCCGCCGGGCAGTTGCGCGCACCTGCCGAGACACGTGGCGCCAATCGAAGGTGAGGCGCTCGTCTCCTGGGTTGCAAAGCTGAGCGCCGACCTGGACATGGGGCCGCGTTTGCTCTGCCGGGACGCGTTCGGCGTTGACGCCAGGCGCGATCCCGAATGGTGGCGTCGCCCTGACGCCGACGTCTTGGAGCGAATGGAAAGCTGGACCGGTGTCAGTCGGCTCCGCTTTATCGATATGACGCTGAGCGACTGGTCCGCGACGATGGATGATGAAGAGACGGATCGGTTCTGCGCGAGCCGTTGGCGCAGGCCGAGGGCCAGCCCTACTCGTCCTCGCCGCCTCGATACCTGCCCGCTCTGTGTCGCCGAAGCGCCGCGCCCGCATCTCCAGTTGATCTGGATGTTGGGCTGGACAGGTGCATGCCCGCGTCATGGCGTGGTGCTCAGCGGGACATGCCCATCCTGCGGGCATGTGTTGCGGTTGCGCGGATTGAAAGACGCCGGGCCTGTCGATCTGCTTGCCTGCGGTCGCTGCGCTGCGCGCCTCGCCGGCACCGGTGGCTTCGTCGCACATCCGGCAGTGCTTGATCTGCAAGCAGCCTTGATCGCCGGCAAGCGAAGCGGGATGACAATCGTCCCTGGCGTGGGCGCGCTCGATTGGCCCACGACAATGGCGCTCGCCGACGTGCTCCTCGCCATGGTCTGGGCAAGGCGCACGAAGAAACAGCGCGACTACCTCGCGCCGAGACGGCGCGATCGCTTGTTTGCCAGCATTGGCCGAGACCTCGGGATGACGCAGGGCGAATGGGAACGCGTCCCGTGGACGAGGAACTACGGCGGATTGCTGCTGCTGGCCTGGCTGCTGAGAGACCTTGAGGTGCGCCTGCCGAGAGCCATGTCTACTCTCTGCACGCCACGCCTTGAGGGTTTGCTCAATCCGTTCACAGACCTTAACGACATCACAAAGGAGCGGCTGCGGACCATCCTCGCTGCAGCAACCGTCAAGCCGCCGAAGGGCCGTCGCGCGTGGAAGCCGTGGCTGCGCATCCTTCCTGAAAGCGCTGACGACTTGCGCGAACGCGCCATGCACGAGCGCTACAAGCATCGGCGCCAGCGGCTCAGAGCTCTGGCTGAACTCAAGGACGGGGCTTCGGTCGAGGCTGTGGCGACGCTCGTCGGCGTAACGCCGCACAGCGTCTATCGCTGGCTCCATCGAGGCGTCGCCGGCGGCCTGGAGGCTGCGTTGGAGCGCCCTACTGGCAAGCCCGCTCTGACCGGCACTCAAGCCGAAGCGTTGGCTCAGTGGATCGCTTGCGATCGTGTCCACCAGGACCGCCGGGCGATTGCCGCGCGGGCCAAGGAGGCGTTTGGCATCGAGCTCAATCTCGACGCCGCGTCGAAGCTCCTTGCCAAGCACGGCCGGGCCCCGCCGGGTCGTCGGCGCCGACTGTGGGGGCCCAAGCACGGACCTCGCCCAAGAGCTGGATCTACTCATCATCCTGCTCCCGGTCCGTGAATCCGGTTCGGGAATCCTGGAACCGGTTCACGATACTTGGCCCCGGTTCGCGAAACCTCGCCCCCCGACAACGGTGGATGAGTGCGGTCCGTTAGACAGATTCCGAAGGAATCTGAGTTAGTGAAGTTACGGCCACACCAACCTGTTGAGCGCCAAGGACTTTTCTCCGATTGCGGTCCCCGATAGCACGAGGACCGGGTCCCCGATGGCACGATGGTCGCCGTCCCCGATAGCACGAGGCGAGTCACAGCTTGTCCCCAGGACGGGAGGTTGGTGCGTTGCGGTGCAACGTCATCACGAACGGGTCGCGGAGGGCCGGCGTGAAGGCGAGACGCTCGGCACCGCGCGGCCCACGCTCGATGACCAGCCGATAGCCCGGCAGAGTCTGGCGGCGCACGATCTCGCGCAGATCGTAGGCGAAGTGCTTGAGCGGCGAGAGGCTGCCGGACTTGGCGTGAAGATGCAGAAAATCGAAGCTCCAGCCACCGGCCTGACGGCCGCCGTGCTTGCGCACGACGCGGTAGAGCCAGCGCTCCAGCCCGCCCGTCAGATCGAAATATGCCCGGTCGATGGTGAGCACGAGCGCATCGTCCAGCACGCCGGCATAGAACCAGTCCGGCAGGATCAGCTCGAGCCCGAGCGGGCGGCCGTTCGCGTCGGCGGTCTCTTTCCATTCGTTGATCCAGGAGAAGCGGTGACGCCGCCGCTCTGCCGGCTGGCGGATGGAGGTCAGCACGGTGGTCGATTGCAGCCGGTCGAGCGCGGCCTTCAGGCGATCGTAATCCCGTGCGCCGGTACCGCGGCCGACGAAGGTCAGGATCTCATAGGGAGTGGCCGCCATCAGACGGGACGTTTTCAACCCGGCGTCCCTCGCCTCCACGATCTGGGAGGCTGCCCAGATCAGCACGTCGGCGTCCCAGATGGTCGCCATGCCGTGGTCGGGCACGGCCTCGACACGGATGGCGACGGTACGGGTGCGGTAATCAATCGGCAGGACGCGCTTGGACTTGGCCAGCGAGAAGAAGGGATAGGCCATGAGGTCCTGCGCATCGCGGGGCGCTAGGTCACCCGGCAATGCCCGGAAGAGATGGAGCTGATCCCGCTCGCTGGCCCGCTTGTGCCGAGAGGTCACGCGCCGTCTCCGATCACCGTCGAACCCGGGCGGCATAGGCGGGCGGAGCCGCGATGCGCGGCTTGGCCGGCAGCACGGTGCCGGCGCCGGGATCGGAGGTTGAGGTCTTGGCGCCGCGATCGGCCCATGCCTTGAGGTCTTCGACGGCATAGACGACGCGGCCGCCAATCTTCCGGTAGGTCGGGCCCGTACCGTAGGTCCGATGCTTTTCCAGGGTGCGCCCCGAGAGGCTCAGGAAGCGCGCGGCTTCGGGTGTGCGCAGAAAGCGTGGCGGCAGGCCGGCGGTAGGATCGGGCATGCGAGGGGCTCCGTGGTCCTGGCGAGAGCCGTCGACGGCGACGGCGGATCGACGGTCACGGTGGCGGAGAACGACGGCGCGGGTGGATGACGGAGTCGCGCGGCATCGGCCGCGACACCCCTTGCTCCAGCACGCGCTAGCGGCTGCCGCGCAGCAGCTTGCGGTAGCCGCCTTCCATGGTGACGGCGGCGTCCTTGACGAGGCGGATCGTCTGGCCGCGGAGGGAGGATGTCTTCCACTCATAAGCGGCGAGGGCGCCGGGCCCGTACAGGGCCTGGGCGATCTCGCGATAGCTTGCGCCGGCCATATGACCATCGAGACCGCGGACCATCAGAACGAGGCGCTGGCGCAAGCGTGCCGTGATCGTCCACGCGCGTGGCACGGGGCCTGCCGGGCGGCCGCGAAGGCGACGCCGGAGACGCAGCAGTCCGGCGAAACGGAGCGCGACATCGTCGTCCAGAGGAACGAGCGCGGCCATCCGTGCGCCAGGGCGCAATCCCCGCAGCCACACGCGGTGCGCGCCTTCCTGGTCCTGCAGCACGACGTGGCGGCCGTCCAGCCCCTGGATGGCAGTGACGTCGGGCGATCGATCGAAGCGATCCAAGCGACGTGCGTTCGTGTAGCTATCTGGCGCCGGAACGAGAATCACAGCGTGAGGGACGAGCTCCGGCCGCCAGGTTGGCGAAACGTCAGGGGCTGCCAGCTCAGGGTCGCAGGCGAAAACAAAGCCCCCATCGTTCGGCGATGGCTACGGCGTCCGGGCTCGTTGCTTCGACAATCCGAGCAAAATCCTTCTGATACTCGCGATTGCGCCGCAAAAACTCCCACGCGAGTTCCGCGCGGTCGAGTTGGCTCAGATATTCGTAGTCGCTCGGCGATCTCCAGTCCGGTCTCCGTGGCATACGCTACCTCCACGTTCCAAGAAGCTGCACGATGAGCGATGCCGACTTATTGGCGTGAGAGCAGCCGTGGAAGTCCCCGGAGGTCGAACGCGCGATGCACTGACTGCAGCAGAGATTCCGGCGGCAGACGTGCTTGCGACCTTGCAGGTCAGTTCAGGCGCGGGCGCAGCAGATGCTCGTGGCCTGCTTCCATCATCCAACGTGCGCGCGCCAGATGGCTGTCATGGACGAGGCGCGCACGCTTGGGATAGCGCGCGGGATCGAGACCGAAAATGACCCGCACGGCTTCGCGCCAATCGGCGCCGTCCTCCGAAGCGTCCAACAGGCGCAGGTAGGCCGCGAGATGCCGCTCGTCGTATGGCGTGAGCTTCGCGCTGTCGGGCGGGCGATCGTCGAAAGCGGGTATGCTCATGGTCGGGCTCGCTCATTTGCACATTGTCGAACGCCGTGCCGGTTGCAGGATCCCCCCGTGCCAATGAGACCTGCGCCACTATCCCCGTGGAGATTAGTGGGCGACAAGGTAGACCATGACAATCGATCGATCGGTCAAAGAGACGAAGAACGAGGCAAGCGCTCTTGCTGATGCCGGCGCATCGGAAGGAGCCCGTAGGGCGACTGGAGATGCGCCGGCATCAGCGGCAAAAAATTCCCCGACCGATGGCGGGTCGGAGGTGGTGGCGCGTGGCCGGCGGTTCTTCAGCAAGGCCGACAAGCAGCGCATCCTGCAAGCTGCCGACCGCTGCAGCGCGCCCGGCGAGATCGGCGCGCTGATGCGCCGCGAAGGGGTGTACTCGT
>JBFXAN010000165.1:0-13809 GCA_050184225.1 Dehalococcoidia bacterium
ACATGACCAGTTGGGTCGTCGGCCACACAGACCGCTTCAAAGCGGCGGTGATCGGCGCACCCGTCACCAACCTCGAGTCCTTCCATGGCACCAGCGACATCGGGATGTGGTTTGGTCCCTTTGAGATGGGCGGACCGCTGATCGAGAATCGCGAGGTCTTTCGGCGGCTCTCGCCGATCACGTATGTCGATCAGGTGACGACGCCGTGCCTCATCCTCCATGGCGAAGCCGACGATCGCTGTCCGATCGGCCAGGGTGAAGAGTTTTTTGCCGGCCTCCGCGCCCAGAAGAAGATCGCGGAGATGGTTCGTTACCCCGGCGGCAGCCATGGCTTCCGCGGCGCCGGCCGGCCCAGCCACCGGCTTGATTGCGTCAACCGGCTGATCGATTGGATCACCCGCTATACCTTGCAGAGCCAGGTCAAGGAGAAGGAACTTGCCGCCACCGGCGACGATTGACCCGGTGACCACGTTCGCCGGCGCGATGCGCCTCGTCGCCGCCATGCTCGCCGCCGAGCAGGGGTGCCCGCCCGATCAGATCACCGACGATCGCGTTCATCTCGGCGAGCATCCGGCAGGCGCCCGTCGCCATCGACTCGCCCGCCCCTACCCGCGCCGCGATCCGGCGTTTGCGGCGGTGTCGGTCGGGTCCGGCGCCGTCGTGTCGGCAGGCCGCGACATTCTTCCCGACGTGCGGGCGATCTTCGCCGGAGCGGAACGCGATCAGGTCTTCGAGCCGGAGCGCCTGGCCGCTATCGCGGCGCTCCTTCGTCCCCATCAATTGACGGTCGTCGGTCCCTATCTCCGCTTTCTTTGTACCCCGACCATCCACCGGCATCGGCCGCCACCGGCCGGCTATCTGATTGGCCTCGAACTGCGCCCAGACGATCGCCGCCTTGACTCACTGGACCCCGATCGCTGGCCGAATGCGATCTCCCGACGCCGTCCGATCACGACCGAGGCCGCCGTCGTCGCGGAGCTCGCGGGTCAGGTTGTTGGCGTCGCCACCGCCCGTGCCGACTCGCCGCGGCTCTGGCAGATCGGCATCGACGTTGCCGAACCGCATCGTGGACGTGGCCTCGGCGCCGCCCTCACCTCTGCCCTGGCCCGGTTCATCATCGATAACGGCAACGCAGCCTGGTACGGCGTCGCGCCGGCGAACGTCGCATCGGTCAACACCGCGCTTGCGTCAGGATTCCGGTATGCCTGGGTCGAAGCCTACGCCTATCCAACCAGCCGCGACCCATCATCGTGAGCGTTCGATCGTCGTTCGATTCGGCGGTTGCTAACCTTCGCGTACCTCGGCATCCGGCGGCAGGCTGATGCGGTCCTCCTCGGCTGGCGGCTCGACGGGAAATGTCGGCGGCAATGGGAACTCGGTCCCCGGCAGCAGTCGCGCGTACGCATCGGCGGCAAACAGCGATGTATGGAGGGGCGTCAGCGACGCGCACCCCCGCGCGACCGCACCGACATCGGTATCCGGAGGCTCGGCGCCCGCCTCCCGCGCGTGAGGCTCGAGTGATTCCAGGTCCAACACCGGATGATACGTGACGCCGTCCGGGTCGCGCCGGTACTCGGCCAGCCGAAAGTAGCGATTCCCTTGTCGCGTCCACCGCACGATCCCGTTGTAGCCGCGTGGCACATTCAAGCTGAGCAGCAGCCGTTCTCCGGCCATCATTGGCAGTCCACCGTCCTCCAGCCAGGACGCGAGCAATCGCCGCGCCAGGTGGGCTGCCTCGCCGAAGTCCTCAACCCGCGACGCGCGGGTCGCCTGGCAGGAAACCGCCAACGCCGGAACTCCCAGCATCACCGCGCGAATTGCCGCGCCGATCGTCCCCGAATGCAGCACCAGGGCGCCAAGATTCAAGCCCTGATTGACACCAGACACGACGAGATCCGGTTGCTGCTCCCGAAAGAGTCCCTGGATGCCAACGCTGACGGCATCGAGCGGTGACCCGTCCACCATCCACGCCGGCCACCCGGCCACCGGCGCATGCTCCAGCACGGTCAATGGTCCGAAGTCGATCTGCGTCCCCGACCCGGTCCGGTTCTTCATCGGCGCAACCAGCGCCAACCGCACACCGGGCAACTCACCCAACGCCCGAGCCAGCGCCTCCAACCCCGGCGCCTCAATCCCATCGTCGTTAACCAAAAGTATGAACATGGATGAGCCGTTAGCCATTAGCCATTAGCGATTAGCCGTTCGGTGCACGTGATTCGATAACTTCGCTTTCAGTCGACAAATTCTATCACATTCTTATATCGATCAAAGAAAGCCGCTGACTAACGGCTAACGGCTAACGGCTAACGGCTAATGGCTAACGGCTATCATCTCCCTCGCGATGAGGCGATAGACGGCGGCGTTCCAGGGCAGGCCCATGTGGGTGCCGCGTACCTCGAAGCATGCCGCGCGGGGGTCGGGGTCGATGCACGAGCGGTAATCGACGATCGCGTCTTCACGGCTGTAGATGCTCGTCAGTTTGACTGTTGGTGGGAGCGTTTGGGCGAGCTCCGCCAGCGCGTGCGCTTCGCGCTGCGGGTCTTCGACGATCAAGAGATTGCTGAGCGCCCGCACCAGCGGATGAGCCGCGGACCGGGGATTGCCGACCAGCGGTGCGCCAAGGGCAATCACCTCCTCGATCAAGTCCGACCGTCGCACCGCTGTCACCCGGCCAAAGATGCCGCCGAGACTGTGACCGATGATCGTGATCCGGCCGGAGCGTGCCGCGAGTTCCTCGCAGCGTGCTTCCACCTGCCGTAGCAACCGCGTCAGCGACCCGACGTTCCAGGGAATGCCGGACTGTGCCGGACGGAATCCAACGCGCCGCAACCAGCCGGAGAGCACGGACATCGACCCATCCGACCCCATAAAGCCGGGCACGAGCAGCACGTTTCGCCCGTCGCCGCGCGGAACGCCGATGCCATAGTAGACAGGGCTGGCGAACAGTTCGGCCAATTCCATGCCCGCCCGCTGCTCCAAGACCAGCGGTGGCCGGTATTGCCGCCCGAATTCTGGGCCGGCCCACTCCAGCGCCGCGCGGTCGGTGGTCATTCCATCCTCCTGGTGCGGCCGATGTTTCACCTTGCGTGGAATGTACACAGGTAGGCGGACTGTCACAATCAGCCGTTGGACTAGGCTGACGTAACACTCGGCAATCGGCCGCCTCGGCTATGCTGTACATGCAATCAAAGATCGCGAGAGCGGTCTGTCAGATAGGTGGCTCAGCGCAGATGGTCAATCAGCGGGTCGTGGTTCTGGCCGGCGGCGTCGGCGCCGCGCGATTTCTCCAGGGTGTCGTGGCAGTGACATCGCCCGAAGACGTGACCGTCATCTCAAACGTCGGCGACGACGACGAGATCTACGGCGTTCATGTCTCACCGGACATCGATATCGTCATCTACACCCTCGCCGGCGTTGTCGATCAAGCGAAGGGTTTCGGCCTGACGGATGATACGTTCGCCGTTGTCGGCGCGCTTGGCCGATTCGGGGCCGATGCATGGTTCGGTCTGGGCGACCGAGACTTCGCTACCTGTCTGTACCGTACGCTCCAACTACGCGCCGGCCGGCCGCTCAGCGAAATCACTACCGCGATCGTGCGTTCCTTCGGCCTCGATCTGACCCTCCTGCCCGTGACCGACGCCCGGCTCGCGACCCGCGTGCGCACGCCGGCCGGCACGCTCGCGTTTCAAGACTACTTCGTCCGCCGCCGGACCGAGGATGAGGTGCTTGGAATCGACTTCGAGGGCGCGGATCGCGCATCGCCGGCGCCCGGCGTCCTCGACGCAATCAGCAGGGCCGGGGCCATCCTGATTGCGCCGAGCAACCCCTTCGTCAGCATCGGACCGATCCTCTCGGTGTCTGGTGTTCGAGACGCAATCGTCGCCTCCGGTGCGCCGGTCGTCGCCGTCAGCCCGATCGTCGGCGGTGAAGCGCTCAAGGGACCGGCGGCCAAGATGTTTCGTTCTCTGGGTGGCGAGGCCAGTGCCGCCGGCGTGGCCGTCCAGTACCAGGGACTCGTTGATGCCCTCGTGATCGACACCGTCGATACAACGCACGCCGATGCCGTTGCCGCGCTCGGCATCACGCCCGTGATCGCCGACACGATCATGCGCGGCCCGGTGGAGAAGGCGAACCTGGCCCGCATCGCCCTCGACGCGGCACGGTCGATTGCCGCTTCCCGCACCGCACCGGCCGGAGCGGGCGGTCAGGCCGGCACATCGGACCTCCCATGACGATACGGGCTGCGCTGATACCGGTGAAACCGCGACACCGGGCGAAGGATCGCCTCCGTCCGGCGCTCAGCCGCCGCGCGCGGCTCGGACTCACCCGTGCGATGTTGCACGACGTGCTCACCGCCTTGCTCGACTCCGCGCTGTTTGTCAGCGTCACGGTCGTTACCCGCGACCGGAGGCTGCGTCGCCTCTGCCGTCGCCTTGGTGTGCATACGCTCTTGCCGCCTCCGGGTCTGCGCGGGCTGAACGCGGAGCTTACCTGGGCTGTGACGCAACCGGAGGTGGCGCAGGCCGACCGATTGCTCGTCATTCCCGGCGATGTTCCCGGTGTCCGGGTCAGCGAGCTCTTCCGTCTCGTGCTGCCGCCGATGGAGCGCGGCGTGCGGCTTGTGCCATCGCCCGATGGCGGCACGAACGCTCTGGTGCTGATTCCCCCAACCGCGATTCCATTCCGGTTTGGCCGCAACAGCGCCACCCGTCACCGGGCCGAGGCCGAACGCGCCGGGCTACGGGTCGAGTCGGTCCCGCTTACATCGCTTGCATCGGACATCGACCAGCCGGAAGACCTCTTGATCGGCCGGCGCATGGCCGGCCCGCGTACCCGCCGGGTGCTCTCGGCGATGGAGAACGGCCGCCTGCATTATCGAGCGCGGCGGCGACGAGTGCGCCAGGCGGAAGCGACATAGCAGCAGCGCCGCCGGGCTATCGATACGGCAACGCGCACTCAGGGATCGCGCCGCGTTGCAACCATATGTCACCACACTCCATATCGGCGTTGATCACGCGGCGCAGCCACTCGACGACGGGCAAGCATGTGATCGGAACCGTATCGGCTTCAAGGAGCAACGGCGCTCGAAATGCACACAGTTCCTCCTGAGTGACGAGTTGTCCCGGCTGTGCTGTCGAATTTCCCGTGCGGTTGCTGTCTGTCGGCGCGGCGGCGCTGACCGGCCCGCGCATCGCCGAACCGGCGAACATCACGAGACTCAGGGCGAGGGCCATTGCGCCGGCAGTGATCGCGCTGCGAACCATGGTCGCCCTCCTGCGTGTCCATGCATCGCACTCGATCCTCATGCCTGGGAGTGTTCGGTCCCAGGTGCCGGCGTCCGATTGTCACACCGACCATGGGACGCGCGGAGCATGGTCTCAAGATCCCTGCCGTCACGGTCCCACCCTTGTTGGTGAAGACGCCGAAGACATCCCGCCTCGTTCGCGTCGTGCCTGTATTCCCGCTACCATGCCGAGGAATCGAGTCCTCCTTCAAAGGTTCGCGCCGGTCCACCACGCTCATCACATCCGTTGGAGCTATCCAGATGAAAGCCGCCGTCTACTACCAGACGGGAGATCCGTCGGTCTTCCGCTTTGAAGATGTTCCCGATCCCGTGTGTCATCCGCGTGGCATCGTCGTCCAGGTCGAGGCGATCAGCATCGAGGGTGGCGATGTGCTCCATCGCGCCGGCGGCGAGCTGATGTCGCGTCCGCACATCGTCGGCTATCAGTGCGCCGGCACGATCCTTGAGGCCGGCGACCAGGTGTCAGACCGGGCTCCCGGCCAGCGTGTCGTGGTCACGACGCCACATGGATCGCACGCCGAGCGCATCTCGGTCCCTGCCGGGTCAAGCTGGCTCGTCCCCGACGGCATGGATATCCGCGATGCCGCCTGCATTCCGATCGCATTCGGCACCGCCGACGACTGCCTCTTTGAGTTCGGCCACCTGGCCGCCGGCGAGACCGTTCTCATCCAGGGCGGAGCGGGCGGCGTCGGCCTGGCCGCGATCCAGCTGGCGAAACGGGCCGGCGCCACCGTGCTCGCCACGGCGTCGAGCGACGAGAAGCTCGCCAGACTGCGGGAATTTGGACTGGATCATGGCATCAATTATCGCGAGCGTGACTTCGTGCCTGCCGTCCGTGAAGTGACCGACGGACGAGGTGTCGATCTCGTCGTCGACCCGGTCGGTACCACGCTTCCCGAGAGTATCGCCTGTCTCGCCTATCGCGGCCGCGCGATCACCGTCGGCAATGCCGGCCGCGGCGACCGCATGATCGACGTCCGCACGCTCACCACCGGCAATCAGTCGCTCACGGGGGTCTACCTCGGCGCCGAAATGGGCACCGACCGGGTCCATACGATGATCGCCCGACTGATCGACGATATCGCCTCTGGCACGCTCACCGTCATCATCGACCGCACCTTCCCGCTCGCCGAAGCCGCCGCCGCCCACGCCTACATCGAGAGTCGTCAGGCCTTCGGCCGCGTGGTCCTCGTTCCTTAGGCGGGCGTCCCACGATGACGATGATGGATGGACATGGCCGGCGGCGCCTGCGAATGTCAGATGAGCGCGAACACCATGAAGATGGCGAAGCCGAGGATGTGGATCAGGCCGGCAACGGGGGACCCGCCGGTCATAAGCGCGGCGAAGGAATCGTGTCGACCATGCGGAATGTGACTCGGTGTCATACAGTTGCTCCTTCTCGATGGTATGTCGTTGATCCTAGTGAACCGATCGCTCGTATGCGACCCAGCCGTCCGGCATGTACCGCTGGGGGTTGCCCCCCAGGCAAGAACGATGTCATGGCGTCATAGGAACCCCGCGCATGAACCCAACCAGCGCCTTCGTCGACACGGACAGCGTCCGCCTGCATTACGTCGACTGGGGTGGCGATCGCCCGCCGCTCGTGCTCGTCCACGCCACCGGCTTCCACGCCCGCCTCTGGGACCCATATGCCGAACGCCTGCGCGACCGCTTCCGTGTGATCGCCTACGACCAACGCGGACACGGTGACTCGAGCCTGCCCGCCGATGGCATGGACTGGTCGCGGCTTCCGGCCGATCTCTACGCCCTGATCGAGTCGCTGGGCATCGAAGGCTGTTTCGCCGCGGGCCACTCCTCCGGCGGCGCCGCCGTCGGTGTCTGCGCGGCGCTCCATCCCGGCAGCATCAGCCGAACGGTGCTGATCGACCCGGTGCTGCGTGATACCAGAGCGGCGGGCGGCCCAGCCGCATCCAATCCGATGGCCGATCGCACGCGTCGGCGGCGGGCAGTATGGGAGAGTCCTCACCAGTTCGAGGAGGCGATGCGCCGGCGGGAGGCATTCGCCCGCTGGCGGCCCGAATTCATCTCCCTTTACGCTCACCACGGACTGCGCCGTCGTACTGACCGGCACTACGAACTGAAGTGCCCGCCCGATATCGAGGCGGAAGTGTACGAGCACGCTCCTCGCTTCGACCCATGGCCCGCGCTTGCACGGATGGCCGTGCCGAGCCTCCTCCTTCGGGCGGCCGGCGACGAACCAGGTCGTGGTGTCGCCGCAACCGGCGCCGCCGCGCGCATACCCCTGTGCCGCGAGCAGGTGATTACGGCCTCGCACTTCATCCCGATGGAGCAACCGGAACAGGTTCTCGCCGCGTTGACCGGCTTCTTCGCATAGTGTGCCGGATAGTTGAACATCTCCCGCCCGCTGAGATGATGGCCAGGGAGTCGCCGGACAGCCAGCGGGCAATGGTGATCGGCGCCAGCAAGCGAGGTCTTCCGCTGGCCAATGAATCCGTCCCCTGCCTGCTACACGCCATGCCGCTAGCGCATCGCACCGCCCTGGGCGCGGGGGAGAGGCTGGAGCGTCAATTCCGGCATGGGAAAGTGACGCACGTTGGCGGTCACGAGTGTCGCACCGTGCTCGACGGCGACGGCCGCAATCAGACAGTCGGTTGTCGAGAGTTGGATGCCCTGAGACCGATAGGCGCCGCGCCAGTCGCCGGCGCGGCGGGCGGCTCGTCGAGGAGTATGAAGGTATTCCATGGCATCGAGGAGTTGCGCCACGTGGCCGCGGTGCTCGGTCGGCAGCCCTGTCTGGACTTCACACTCAACCACGGCACAAACACAGAGTTGATTTCCTTGCTGGTTGAGCCACCGGATGAAGTCGATTGTGCTAGCGATACCCTTGAGGTAGTCGATGATGGCATCGGTATCCAGCAGCGCGCGGATCATTCCACCTCCCAAGACCGGAGCGTCTCGTCGGTCACCACATCATCTTCCTGACGGAGGTCGCGGACCCATGCCGAGGTTTTCTCAGGCGTCGCCCAGTGGGGGATGTCGGCGTCCTTAAGCAAGCCCGCAGTGGCGACGAGCGCGGCGGTCAGCTTCTCACGACGCAGCTTCTCCTGCACGGCTTCGGTCATGAACTTGCTGCGGCGCCGATGGCCGACGAGCCGGTCCACTTCGTCGACAACCTCGCGCGGCAAAACGATGTGGATACGGTAATCTTCCTTGCGCATCAGGGTGCCTTTTGAACCCATGCAAGCTATAGGGATAGAGCACCACACAGCAATGTGTAGTGTCAATGTGTCAATGCTCGGCCCATACCGACATCGAGGACGATCTGCCGCGCTGAAGACACAGCGCACCGTCGCCATCCCCCACCCCGCCATCGACGAGCGGAAGTTCCTCCTCATCCACGGAGAGACTTAGCACTGCATCAGTCTCGAACCGATCGCCGCAACACGTAACGAGTTGAGCTTGCGGCGCCTGACCCGCTGCATTACCATTCCGGCACGAAGGCGACAGTGACGTATTGTCCGATTGAATCTACTCCGACGATTGAAGCCGGCGCCGAGATAGATGGTTCCGCCCATGGAGCAACGCTCAACGGGTCACATACTGCAATCCTTCCCCGACTGGATGCCGGCAGAGGCGAACGCTCCCCGCGACCTTCACGAAGCGATCGAAGCCTTCAAGATCCCGTTCCGTCGGGTCAGCGACGTGGTCATCAGCCGCGAGCCGCTCGCCGAAGCGGCCGCCCTCGCCGTCGCGACCCATGAACATCTCCTCGTCCATTCCAAGCCGGGTAAGGCGAAGTCGCAGTTCGCCCGCTACCTCCTCGCCCAGTTCGACGGCGCGACCTATGAGAAGGGATTCACCGATGGAACCCTGGAGGAGGAGGTCGTCGGCGGCATCGAGGCGGATGCGTTCCGCCAGGGGATCGTGCACCGCAAGACGGACGGCACGCTCGTCACCGCCGACTGGGCCTTTCTCGACGAGTTCACGCGGGCGCAGCGCGGTACCTGGGATGTGATGCTCGGCATCCTCAACGAAGGAATCTTCCGCAATGGTTCAGAGATCGAGCACGCGCGGCTGCATACGGCCATCGCCGCCGCCAACTTCCTCGTCGCCACCGAGCGGTTTCTCGCCGTGCGCGACCGCTTTGTCTATCAGGCGACCTTAGCCGACGAGGATTCCCGCCGCGTCGCGATTCGCATCGACCAGGTCCACGGCACGCCGCTGCCCGCCGTTCCAGCGGAGCAGCGGCTCCCGCTCAGTATCCCCCGCCACCTCAGCCAGATTGTGCTCGGCCACGACGCCAAGACGCGCGTCAACGTCCCCTATTGGATCTCCTTCCTCAAGAACGACATCATCCGGCGGACGACCCGGCTCGCGCATGCTCGATCGACACGGGGTGAAGCGGTTGACGACCGGCTGATGTACATCAGCTCGCGGACGATGGCGAAGGCATCCGACTCGCTCAAAGCCTCGGCGCTGCTCAATCACCGCTGCGAGGTCACCAGAGACGACCTGTCCGCACTTCGATTTGCGATCACGACGATCGCCGGCGATGCCGCCGGACACGCCGACGGCGAGCGACTTTTCTACCAGGCGCTCCACGACGCCGAGCACTACTACTCCGAAGATGACTATCACGCCGTCGATGACCTGTTGCACCTTGATGACATTTTCCAGGCGTATCGTCACGGCCAGCCGTTTCAGTTCCATATCCTGCCGGTGGGGATACGGAACCGGGTGCTGATCTTGATGCGCCGTCACGCGTGGGAAGATGTCACGACAGAGACGTTCCTCGATGCCGCGACCCATATCAGCTCGTCAAAGCCGGAAGTGATCGAGCTTCAGCAGGAGATCGTGCAGGAGATCAAACGTCATGACGAACAGTGAGCGGCCGGTGTCGTACGCCGATTCGCCGCCGGCCGATCTGGCGGCGCTCTACCAGTCGTGGCGGATCGTCGAGCTCCTTGGCGAAACGATCGAGCAGCTTCCGCCGGAATGGCTGCACATCATGAACATCGCCCGCACGCTGCTCGACGGCGATCCGATTCCGGGCATCAGTGTTCCCGATGACATCGCCGCGCTGGTCACGCGCGACCCCGAATTCACCTACGAACGGCGCAAGGTCAGCATCACGCACAAGCATCAGCGGGCGCCGCTGGAAGACGAGCCGCAGGTACGTCCGATCGAGTCCTTTGCCGAATTTCCCCGCATCCTCATGAACCAGCGCATGTGGCAGTTCATCGACTCGGATCTCTTTTTCTACAAAATCTGCACCCATGACGTGCTGGTCAAAGAGAAAGAGATGAGCGACGAATCGATTGACGAGGAGGTCGAGGACACGTTTGAGCAGCTTGTCAAGGTTGCAACACCGCCCCGCCGAAAGCGCCAGCGGGTGCTGGTCCTCCGCGACACGTCCAGCTCGATGAACGACGGCAATAAAGGGACGTTCGCCAAGGCGGTCGCCCTTGCCTATCTGATCAAGGCGCAGGAAGAGGGCGCGGAGGTCAGCGACCGAAGCTATGCGAACCGCGTCCACCCTCGCCTCCGTGCCACATCAGCCGATGGGTTCGCCCTCATTGCCCGGCGCATCCTCAAGGAGGGATATTACGGCACGACCAACCTCGCCGACGCGCTCCGCATCACCATGGCGGAGATCCGCCGGGAAGAGGTCGGCTACGATCCGCATGCCCGCGCCAAGACGGAGATCCTGCTGATCTCCGACTGTGAGAATCCGGTCGAGCTGCCGCCGCTGCCGCCGGGGGTGACGATCCATACGCTGCATCTGGAAGGCGGCAACGAAGGCCGAATGCTGCGCGACTATCAGTATCGACTCGCGGAGATCCAGCAGATCAGCACGATGTTCGTCCGGGTTGACACATCCGCCCTCCAGCTACCGAACACCGTCCGCGATGCCTGGGTGGTGCTGCAGGAGACAGCCGCGCTTCAGCAGGATCTCAACCCCAATCTCCTGCTCGAAGGCGCCGAACCTGATCCTGAGCTGCGCCGGCGCGCCCGCGAGGTCGAACAGCTGTCGATCATCTACGAGCGTATGGGCGAGCAGAGCAAACACTTTCGCGCGCTCAAATCGCGGCTCGGCCGTGGCCATGCGCGCGTCGACCTCAAGGACTTTGCCGGGCTCCGCTTCGTTTGGCTGGCGCTCGTGCGGCTGGGGCAACGCCTGCGGGAATTGGTTCACGCCACCGGTCACGCGCCGCCCCAGCACCACCTGATGGACGCCGGCATGGGACACATCGAATTTCGGCCAAAGGGTTAGCACATGGTCGTCGTCTATCTGCCCACCGGTCACAGTATTCAATTGGCCCGCGCCACCCGCGGCGATGTTGAACGGCTGCCCGGCAGCGGTCAAGGCTACAACGGCTTCGTCTTTCGCGATGCCGACGCGAAGATCGTCGCCATCTTCCGCCTCGAGCAGGTCGCCGGCTGGGCGATCGAAGGGGAGGAGTCCCTCAGCCCAGGCAGCGGATAGTTTTAGAAACGGTGATCATACGCCGATGTATCCACCGTCGACCGATATACGGCGCTAAGCAGTCGTGCTATGGTGCGCGCCAGAATCCGCCGGCGATCGTTCGGCCGTCTGTGACCGTTGCCGGAAGTGAGGAGTGCGGGCGTGAAGCGAATCGGTGTGCTCTCCATCATCATCGGTGTGCTGCTGGCGACGACGGTAACAACGGCGGCCGCCCAGACCGGCGGACCGACCGTGAGCCAGCTCCGTCAGGCGCTGCTGACCGAGGACGATCTGTGGGCCGCGTTTGAAGGTACCGACTTGATCGAAGATGACTCCGGCGATATCGATGCCACGTATCCCGCCGTCTGGGTCGACTTTGTCGGACTCGTCACGGACGATTTCCTCACGATCGAGCTTCACGACGCCCGCAACGGTTCCCCGGACGCGATCGTCCGCGGCCTGCTCGAAGACCTCGAGGCGGAGCAGGTCCGGGAAGTGACGCCAGCGGGCTACGGGACGGCCGGTGTCCGCTTCCGCTATGTCTTTGACGAGCCGGATGGGGAGCGCTGGTATGGAGAGGCGGCGGCGTGGCGACAAGGGCAGATCGTCGTCGCGATCGTGGTCGAGAGCCTCGATGCTGATGCCTGCGTCTGCGAGCCCGCCGAGCTTCAGTACAATAAAGTTGTCGCGATGTTTCGCTAGCTTCCCTCGCGTCACGCCTGCGCGTTGACCAGGACACGCACTCGTTGCACCGGCCGCGCGCCTCTACGACTCTCACACACGATGGGGGTTAGGCGCCGGCTGTGCTCTAATGCTCGCAACACGGCGACCGTGATGTCTCTGTGAGAAGACGCAGACCAAACGAGAAGGAGTCAGGCGACATGGTCACGACGTTGCGAGCGGTTGAGCGAATTGAAGCGGAGCCGGAGGAGGTGGGACTCTCCTCGTCCGGACTCGGTAATGTCACGCGGCTCGTTCAGGGCTATGTGGACAGCGGCAAGATCCCTGGCGCAATCTCGGTGATCGCCCGCCGCGGCAAGGTCGTTCATTTCGAAACCTACGGCCGGCGGGACGCCGAGGCGGACACGTCGATGACGGCCGATACGATCTTCCGCATCTATTCGATGACCAAGCCGATCGCCAGCGTCGCCCTGATGACCCTCTACCAGGAGGGCAAGTTTCAGTTGGACGATCCCGCCTCGAAGTTCATCCCTGAATTCAAGGGTCTCAAGGTGTTCGCCGGTGGCACCGCCGATCGGTATGAGACGCGCGACCCAGCCCGCGAGATGACGGTGCGCGACCTGCTCATGCATACCTCCGGGCTGGTCGGCGCTGGTATCGTCGCCGATCCCGCAATGGTCGTCAGCCAGCTCTACGGCCGCGCCGAATTACGTGGCTCCGCCTCCGGCGGCACCCTAGCGGAAATGGTGAAACGGCTGGGCGAGCTTCCGTTGCAGGTTGACCCCGGCTCGCGCTGGATCTACGGCATCTCGACCGACCTGGTCGGCTATCTCTGTGAGGTGATCGGCGGCATGCCGCTCGACCGCTTCCTCGCCGAGCGGATCTTCGCGCCGCTCGGCATGACCGACACCGGCTTCCATGTTCCCACCGAGAAGGTTGATCGGTTTGCGGCGAACTATCGTCCCGGCGGCGAAGGCGAGCCGACCTATGTCTCGATCGACCGGCCGGACGAGACAAGCATCTACACGCGTCCGCGCACGTACTTCTCCGGCGCCGGCGGGCTTGTCTCCACCGCGGCGGACTACATGCGCTTCTGCAAAATGCTTGCCAATGGTGGCGAACTGGACGGAGCGCGCATCCTCGGACCACGGACGGTGCAGTTCATGGCGATGAACCACCTGCCGGGCGGTAGCGACCTCACCGGCATGGGCGCGCGCCTGGGCGAGACGACGCTGCACGGCATCGGCTTTGGGCTTGGGTTCGCGGTGCTGCTCGACCCGACCGTCGCCCAGGTGATCGGCACACCCGGCGAGTACTACTGGGGCGGGGCTGCATCCACCGCCTTCTTCGTCAATCCCGCCGAAGAGCTGATCAT